>JBBIGU010000011.1:0-35510 GCA_037447365.1 Candidatus Peregrinibacteria bacterium
ATTTATGGCCTTTGTAGAGTCAATTAAAAGCGAAGGTGTCGAACTTGAACATCGAAAGATGGGTGAGGGAACAGCGCCAAAGGGACCGCTTGTTGTTGAAGTTGATCGTGAAAATATGAAGAAAGATCTCGAAACGCTTGAGATAGAAATTCCTGTTCTGACTCCACGTATTTACCGTGAATATAAAAACCTTTCTGAACTCAATGTGGGATCATTTGCCTTCCAAAAAATCGAACTTAAAGAGTTCACTGATGAGCAAAAGAGAGAAATCGTATTTCGAGATATTACCAGCGGAGAAATAACTCATAAGACGGAGTTAGATAGTAGTTTTATCCCGAACTACCAGAGCGTTATTGGCTACTTCACGCAGGTTGTTATGAAAGAATTAAGGCTGATTTCTGGTTATGACATCCTGTATGGAAAGGTAAAAGAATTCATTCAGAACTGTCTTTTTGATAGATCGATTGAGCTTGAAGATCTGAATTCACTTCGCAATTTATCTGAGATCGAAGCCTCACGAACAGTGGTCGAGGTATTCAAACGAGAAATCAACGCCCTGACGGTTCTCGACAAGGGTGAAGCGGAAGTGCAGGACTACATCAAAGTTAGTAAAAGTCGCCCATTTGTCGTCAGAGATCAGGGGTACATCGTGCCTCGCAAGAGCGTCTTCAATAAAATCGTGTGCGATAGCCAGTTTGAACTCGAATTCGCGGGGTTCCTTGATACGTGTGAAGATATTATTTCCTACGCGAAGAACTATTTTGCTGTTCACTTTAAGATCGATTATCGCAATGCAGACGGTAGTATTTCGGACTACTATCCTGACTTCATTGTGAAGGTTTCTCCTCGAGAGTACTTCATTGTTGAAACCAAAGGTCGAGAAGATCTGGATGATATCGAGAAAATAAAGCGCCTAAAACAATGGTGCCATGACGTTAACCTGAGTCAAAAGAACGCCAAATATCAGATGCTCTATATCCAGCAAGAGGACTGGGAGGGTCAATTTCAGAAACCAAGGAACTTCCAAGAAGTCATTCGTTCTTACTCGGAAAATCAGAATTAATATGCCATATAACAGGAAAGATTATCGAACAAACAGGAGTGCCGTTCTGACCCTTCGTGAAAAACTTCGTTATGAGACGGTTGCAATTGCCGAGGCGATCGCCATGGGTGCAAAGAGGACGCAGCTGAGTAAATGGGAAAAAGATGGAAAGTTAAAAAGTGTTTTGTTTGAGGGAAAGAACCGATATGACAGAGAAATACTCAAAACTCTAATCATTGAATCTCTAAAATAATGTCCCAATATTACAATCCTCAACGCAAACGTAATATCTATCATCCAGGGGCCACTGAACTCTTTCGCCTCAGTCGATCGAAACTCGATCTGTTTCTTGAGTGCCCTCGCTGCTTCTACTATGACCGTCGGCTTGGCGTAGCGCGTCCACCTGGTTATCCTTTTTCGCTCAATTCGGCGGTAGATGCATTGCTGAAGAAAGAGTTTGATATTCACCGTGCAAAGGGTACTGCACACCCTCTGATGAAAGAATACGGAATCGAGGCAGTACCCTTGGCGCACGACCGTATCGATGAATGGCGCGACTCTCTCCGACGCGGCGTAACCTATCATGTACCTGATACAAATCTGCTCATTACAGGAGGTGTGGATGATGTTTGGGTGAATCCTCAGGGCGAGCTGATCATTGTTGATTACAAGGCAACCTCGAAAGCCGACGAGGTAACTCTAGATGCCGAGTGGCAGGATGGATATAAGAGACAAATGGAGGTTTACCAATGGCTCTTCCGTAAAAATGGATTCAACGTCTCAGACACAGGCTATTTTGTGTACTGCAACGGCGATAGCAGTAAGGAAGCCTTTAACGGACGACTAGAATTTCACATTAAGCTCATACCGTACAAGGGTGATGATAGTTGGATCGAAAGTACCGCGCACGAAGCGTATGCGTGCCTGCAGGGTTCAATGCCAGCAAAAGGCGAAGATTGCGATTATTGTTCATATACCGAGGCATTACAAAAATCTAACCTTAACTAACTCTTATGGGTGATGACGAAATACTCGAACTTGTGGCTAACGGAGACCTCGATCCTGCGGATATCGACGATTTCCGAGAGTTGGACAACGATATTCAGGAGATGGTTGTAAATGGCGAGATTGATATGGATGAGGCGAGGGAGCTGAGTTAGAATTGAGATTTCGAGAAAAGTACACCCCTAACGATACCGTGCACTACAAAATCTTCCTCATCATGAATGATAATTGGCTCGTGCTTTCGATGATTAAGGGAATACAGAATTATAGGGCCATTATCCACGCGTTGGTATTGTTTAATCTTGACGCCGCGAGAATCTTCACAGACCACTATTTTCCCAATTGGTTCCGAGAAGTTTGGATTAAGCCTTTCAACAGCCACAATATCGCCAGAATGAATGCGGGGTTCCATAGAATCACCCTCGGCTTTTACGAGAAAGGTATTTTTTATCCTAGAGGGTATGAGAGTCGATTTTACTGGAATTCTCTCTATGACATACTGTTCGTTATCAATGCCAGCGCCGCATGCTGCAAGTGCAAGTAGAGGTAAAAAAGTAAAATTTTCTTCTGATTCTTCTGAGCCAAAGACGATAAAATCACTTGGATTATCAGGATTGCGCTTAATTAAGCCCTTTTGTTCCAGCTGTGATATATGATGTGCAACTTGGCCTTTTGAAGAAGCTCCAATTTCATCGCGAAGTTGAGACAAGCTAAAGCCATCTTCTGGAACTTGTCGGAGGAGATCGAGTAACTTTATTTGGAGCGGATGAAGTGCCTTCATGTACCAACATTGTACGTTGTAAATCCAGAAAATCAAGTACTTCTTGCTACCGTCCTAATTTTTCTGTACCGTATATATGGTAGATTTCTTACTTATTAACATCGCCTTATGAATCGAGCATTCTGCACATGAAAAAGACGTCTGAATCCGTAGGATCCGAGACGTCTTTCCTCTGAATTTTCAACACGTTCATTGTAGGGGTTCTCTCAGGATTCTGCAACCATGTTTGCGATTTATTTATATTTTTTCTTTATTTTTATGAAGAACCCTAATTTGGAAATTGTCGGTATTTTTCTGGACGGCGACGAGAGAGTCGTGATCCAGAATAAGTCTTCGGTATCTGTACCAATCTCAGGCCTTGAAATCACTGACCATACTATGCGCCAGCTGCAGCCACACATTTTTAGAATTCCAATGTATGTAGATGGTAGTGACGTATGGCTAGGACCAGGTGAATACATTTCGTTGCATACGGGAGCGGGCAGAAATGAATGGGTAGAGCCCTACAAGCCAGGACAAAGCAGAACTCTTCATCTCTATTGGGATAGAAGTGCCAAGGTTTGGAATAACCAGGGTGATCACGCTTATCTTAGAAGAAGTGATGGTACAATCATTGATCACTGGCCAAAAGTTGGAGCATATCGGTAACGTCTTTCCAAGAGGGGCAGAACAAAAACTGCCCCTCTTTAAAGGTCTCAATTATAGTCCGAACATCCTCCACGATGGAGCTCCAAGCTTATTTCAAAGCTGATTTAGCTTTGCAAAACAACATATATTTACAAAATATAAATATTATTTTATAATATAAAACCAAAAATGTTTAAACATGATTAATGATAGGCATATCGAAGCCATACGTCCATCTGTCGAACATGTTCGACGGAATATTGATGCACTAGGAGATTTGGAAGGCGAATCACACTTTTTACGAGAAGCAGTGAGGGAAGCATGCATTGCGGCACTCGAAGGACACCGCGGAGTGGGTGCTGTAGTAGTCCAGAATAATACCATTCGCGGACGAGGACATAACAGGATGGCAGATCATAATGACCCGCTTTATTTTATAGGCCATGCAGAAATTGCAGCGATTCAAAGTTATCACGAAAATGTTCCATTGGTAGACCGAGCGCCGGGTGACGCAAGAATTTACACAACTCGTGAGCCGTGTCCAATGTGTACATTTGCCGCATATAATGCAGGGATACCGGCATCAATTGCAGGCTCACTTGATACATATGGTGGACAATTAATTTCGAATCCTGGCTTAATGGTACCCGCATGGCGTGGATTTTTTAAATGGACAGGTACGCATCATCGGTTAGTTGATGCTCCAGAAGTACTACTCGATGCTTCGCTAAGAATTTGGAACATCTCCAAGGGAATAGTTCAACGCGACGATTAACTTGTAGTTACCATAAACGCAGTCCAAACAGTCTTCCCGGGAAGAAATCTCCAATCAATAAAACACCAAATAATTCGTGACAGCATTTCTGTCTGAAGTTCCTTTTGTGATAACTTTTCGAGAGCCGTTTAGTTCAACATCTTTTGCGCTCTCTCCCCAGGTGGGACCTCCGTCGAGTACGTAGATATGAGTAGTTTTAGAAGTGCCGGACCTATCCAAGCCCAAAACAGCCAACCTCGCTTCGTTACAGGTCGTGAGCTTATCAAAATGAAGTACTCCGATCTGTACGCCATGTGGAGTCTCTCTTCGAACAAGCACTTTATCGAGGACATTTGCCGATGATAAAAATTTTCCATTTCGAAAAATGCTCGGTAAAAAGAAAAGATTTTTCTTGCCTCTCTTTGCTTCTGCATAAACCTTTTCAAAATCATGTTGATGTTCGCGCGCATGAGTGAATGTAACCCCGTTTTTATCAGATATGATGATGCCATAGTCATATACTTTTCCATCGCCACATTCGCGCCCACCAGCGAGAGCTCTACCCTCCATTTTATATTTTCCTGAATAGCCTGTTGTCATGCCATCTGGCGCAGTTGCAACACCCTTGAGTGTTGTCAAAAGATGGTCTGTATGACCTTTGAAAACTTCAGGATCAGTTTCCTTGGTGACCAAATTGATAGTATGTACCGGCCAAAACTCGCCAATACGATTTCTGGCAGTATTTATGAATTCATATACAGACTCCCCATTGGAAAATTTTTCCTCAGTTTGTCTTAAATGTGTTTGAGGAATTGTTTCAAGGGAAGATTCGGCGAAGGCATCTTCGGGCAATAAGAACCCCGCAGCAAAAGCAGTAAAAACATGAAGAAATGTTCTTCTAGAAATTTCACAAGCCTGTGGTTTTTCAGGGGTATTCATCAATGATATATATGAAGCTCTCAATTTAACCTAAAATATAGATTTTGTCAATTAATGGCGAACCAGATTCAGCTTATAAATGTACAATTTGTGACCAATGCTATTCTTAGCTAGCTTCAACCCAAAACCATTGAAAAAAATCATCAATGGGGTAGTATTCTGCGGGTTAATTACAAAAAATGTCGAATTCTTATCCTTTTCATGGAGTTGATGTAGTGCGATCATCGGCAGATATGCTCGATAAGGACGATGTAGTGAGACTACTCTCCGAAGGAAACGTATTAGAGACGAGAGGAGGTACTGCATCTATCTTGGGAGCTGGCACTGGGCGCCAAGTTCTTGGAGTATGCGACATAAGAGTAGCACATCAGCTTCTTGATCAAGGAAACTTAGAGAGAATTGGATTTGGAGATGGGACGGGGATAGTGGTAAATAAATATCGCTTAAAACGGAATAGTGATTCTGTATCAAAGGACGACACAGTGGGTGTCACTTGCACACAAGTAAGAGATAAATTAGGAGAGGTAGTATAAAAATAGCTCCCTTCAAAATGGGAAGAGAGCTATTCGTCAAACTGTCGCGACATAAAAGAAATAAAAGATTAGCGGTGAAGAATCTTCGCGATTGAGTTAGTGATGAGGCGTGCAATGAAGTGAATTTTTGCATCAGATAATTGCAAGTGTGTCATATCAATGTCGGAAAGAGGCGTATCGGTAAGATCATTTTTATTGATATCGACAGCCACTCCACGACCATTGCCGATGAAGAGTTGCCCCTGATGGCGCTCAGAAGTCGGTGCAAAGGGTCTGTTTCGCTCAGCATGAGTAAGTGGATTTCCGGGCGCATTGAAGGCTTCATTGAGTTCGTCGCTCAGAAGATGATTGCCAATCATTTCATGTGTATTGAGCGAATCAATAATGCATGTCGGTCGACGACCAGGTACTGATGATTGAGAAATAGCGCGAGCTGCAGAGTTCCAGGCATCTACATGAGCGGAAAAACTTCTCGCATCTTCGAGAGAGAGTTTTGGGCTCAGTGCAGGTGCAATCGGAGACATCGTGTGAACGTCGAGTACGATACGAGGATGTGTTTCTCGTATGCAATCGAGTATTTCCCCAGTAGTCGCACGATGAATCGTTTCAACTTGGGCCTGAAGTTCCGGAGGGAGCTCCACGCTCGAAGATAGGTGTGGTCGTCGGTTGATGTCGACAATGGCGCGCGGCGCAGGACAATCGATTCTTGCGACACGTAGGCCCATCTGACAACTCAGATCGAAGATAGCTTGTGCGAGTTCCGTAGCGCCCACGTCGCGTTCCAGTTCTAAGAAGTCGCGAAATGGTTGACCCAGGGTGTCGAAAGTTTTTTGGACCTCATCGGGAAATATAAAATGAGGAGATCCGCCGTGTTGGTTGATGATAAGCAAATCTTTCTGATTCGCATTATCGGTAAAAATAACATTATGCATGTGTAAAAATATGACAAAATAAAAAAGCCCCACGTCGCAGACGTGGGGCTGAAATTTCATTGAATAATGAAACAAGGTCAATAAGACCAGCAGCTCACGTCTGAGGTGAGTTCGTAGTATGTCGCGGCAGTTTGTAGTAAGAAGGTTTCCATAGCTTTATAAAAAATAATTGTACGTTATTTAGAGGGAAAGTCAAATTTTAGCTTTACCATAGTTACATAATGAAAACAAAAATACTTGACCATTTTTATATAATCATGAAGAATTACCACTTAAAAAAGCCACAAATGAATAATGTCAGCGAACCAGGAAAAGTCTACCGAATGAGTGATGGGCAGGAGCAAGATCTTCTTGAGCCAGCTATGAATATTGCTAGAGGCCCATCAAGACAGCGAGCCATGGCAGCTTCAGATATGGATCATACGATGGTAGGAAACGATCTCGGAGTATTGGTGTTTCTCGAAAAAATTCAAGATAAGGAGTTTTGGGATATGAGCACACAGGAATTCAAGGCGCTTCTTTTGCCAAAAGACTATCTGAGGAAAATTCAGGAATGGGCAGATTCGGGGTATCCAGATTTGAAGTCTGGGCACTGCAAATTAATTCTCGATTTATATACAGATATTATTCGATTATTTCATCTTCAGCAGGCTCATAAGCATAAGCCGGACACAAAGATGTTCACTATGATTATGAAAGAGTTTGGTCGAAAAATGCTCGAGATGGATCGTGTTATCATAGAGGTTGATCCACTATTAAAACGTGAAATGAACGGAATGCTTCTTATGAGAACTCGATTTTTTGCAGGGAGAGAGCCGAGAAAGATTCGAGAATTAACCGAAAGAGTCATTGAAAGGGCAAGAGACCCTAAGGATAGAAGATATGTTTCATTTCCAATGTATGATCAGCTTAGAAGAGAGGGTAAGCAGGAGGTGACACCTGAGTACGTCAGGGACATAACAGGAAAGGACTCACCTTTTGAATTGTACGATCACAGTCTTTCAGTAACAGAATCTGTAAGGCAAGTACTTCATTGTTTATCAAGTCAGAAGGTTCCAACGGTTGTAGCAACGGCAAATCTTCAGGGAATTGGGAAGACACTTGTGAGAGAAACGGATTATAACTTTCTTAATGATCAGGGAATAGGAGAGGTCGTGTTAGGAACGCGCCTCAGACAGCAGGGAAGGACGTTAAGGTCAGAAATAGATGGAATGCCATTATCAGGCGCAGAAAAGGCGAGGGCAGTTTTAAGTCGTGCAGCAGCGATGGGTAGAGAGCCAAAAGTTTTTCTAGGTGACTCGCCATCTGGTGATCTTGACGCCATGATAGCAACATTACAACGAAGGGGTTTAGTATATATTGTTGGTCAAAATCCAGATGTAATTTCGAGAAAATTTAGAAGAAAATTTGCCGACGTTTTTGGCGCACACGGAAGAGAGTTAGAGCAAGTATTTTGTATAGAGACCGGAGGAGAAGGTTTTGCGCATTAATAGTTTATGGCGCATTAAGTTACCATTCAGAACTGAAAAGGGGGTTCTCGTAATCAGAAAGTGAAGTGTCGGTGAGATTATTTTTATATCGCAAACTGAAATATCCGCTCAGGCTTGAGGTCAACCACGCGATCATAAAAACTATCGCGAGTTGGTCGAGAGGTTATATGGGCATATCCAGTGACCGTTGCAATGCGTGCGCGAGTATTCTTGGATATGTGTTCACGGAGCGTTGCAGCCATAGTAGCATCACGCTCATCAGGTTTTAGCATATATCCTGCCTTTGCAAGTTCATGTTCCCTTGGGGTATTCACAAAGACACGATGAAGATGTTCAATAAGGCCAGAGCTACGAGCAAGTGCCGCATTAAACTGATGAATATTACGAAGATGGTTAGGGGAAAGGAGGTGAGCAAGTTCATTTATGGCCTTCATCCGAACTTCCTCGGCATTAACTGGCTGAAAAGCGCTCGCATGTTCAGTCTCATCATTCAAATAATCAATTCGTGCACGACATTGTCGGGCATAAGTCCTCGATCGTTTCCATTCATAGCCAGTACCACGACCATAGAGGAGAGCCTGCTGCATCTCATGAGATAGTCCACTAGCAGCAAGACCCTGCAAAAGAGTCTTCATAAAAATCGTATCCACTTCTTCAGTCGTTCGAGAACCTTCAATTAAAATAAGATCAGGCCTAACTCGCTTAAGCGTCTTATCAAGCTTCCGATCACCATTTGGATCGGCATGATTCACGCCAATCATATGTATGCTTGCCATTAATGTTTCGTCACATGTTTGAATCGAAGAACTCGTGGATCTGAGCCGATATCAGTTCGAACGGTAATTTCAAATGGTGCATCGCCTTCATGTAAAGTTGCAACGACACTCGCACGGACAGATTCAACAAGTCTCTCACGGCGATCTCGCAATAAAGAATCCATACCCGCCTCAGATTTTAAAATGACAGAAGACTGATCATCAGCAGCGCATTCAAAAAGATAGATCTCTCTCTTTCCATCCGGCGTATTATGTGAGATAGATCCTGGCTGAGCTCCAGGAGAAAGAGCACTGATAGGTGTCCAAGTGTCGTGAACTTTTATTTCTACTGCTAATGGCATACTGAAAGCTGTTTAATAGAAAAAAGATAGCATTATATAATATATTAATAGTTATATCAATAGGTAGAAATGAGGCAAAAAGAGGATGAGATTTTTCTTCATAAGTGGTGATAATCAGAGTAACATGCAAATATATATTGAGGTGTCGGTAGGATGATATTTTTACAAATAAGCAAAATTCTTCAGGAGATAGCTGATCATTTTCAGATTGGACGAATTACATCACGTAAACAGTTCGGAGGAAATACGAACGAAAATTATCTTCTCACGACAAAACGTGGAGATTTTGTGTGTAAGATATTCTTGGAAAAATGTCTCGAGGATATTGAAAAAGAATTCAGTTTTTTAGAATATTTGGAGAGTAAAAATATTCCAGTAAGTATTCCCTTAAGCTCAGGATTAGAAAAAGAAAAAAGAATATATGCAAAGGGGAAAACAATAGCGATGGTATGTAAAAAGATTGATGGTATTCATCCCAAAAGAACGATCGATACCTGTAAGAAGCTCGGAATATTTCTTGCACAACTTCATGAGGTACCGATAAAAACATTGAAAGAAAGTCAAAAGAAAAACTTCACAGAAAAGAGTCACTGGCTTATGCCATCATATCTTCCTGTCGCTATTGTGACACTCAGGCAGTACAAAAATCTTTTTCCTCGCGAGGCAAAAATAATGATCGATGCGTATGAAAAAATAAAACACATCGATATCACTTCGCATGAACAGAAGATTGTTCATGGTGATCTCTACCTTGGTAATGTTCTCTTCAAGAATAATAAAATCATCGCCGTTCTCGATTGGGAAAATGTTGGAATTGGATCCGCGCTGCTCGACTTCGCTCGCAGCGCCCTCGCTCTCTCCATTCCTAAAACCAAATTCCACCCAGACCTCTTCCGCGCCTTCCTCGCAGGTTACAGGGCAGTTCGCTCATTCACCTACACGAATAAGCAGCTCGCCGACGCCCTGACCTACACCTACCTCACCCGCGCAACCTGGATGCTCCTCCAGTTCGGTCTTTACCATCCAAATAAACAAAAACTGCACAAGTATCGCCACTTTTTCGGATCGATTCGAAATTGGGGTAATATTCCAAAAAGCCGCTACAGATGGGAACATCTTTATCGATAAGAAAAAACCAGTGTGCGACGGTTTTGTAGACATGATTCATCACTTCAGAATTCAGTCGATGACGGCAGTGACACATCATGCCGGCGACAATAGCTATGAAGAACTGCGACGTCAGCGTGTATTTGGAACGAAAAAGCCTTCCGTTGAACAGGCGGCACAACTCCTAAAGAATCCATCGCTTATTTCGTAAGCGCAAAGGTCGTAAACATCTGATCAAAGATCGATAAGATTTTTACAGGTTCGAATTCCTTTGGAGCGTTTGGCATATATCCACCTTTCCCATCAGCGTACACACCCATATTGGTGTAGTACTCTTCGAGGTTGATCACATAGCAGATGCCCTTATATACAGTATGATAGGCGAGCGTCTCACCAACATGACCAGCAGCTCCGTCTTTTTCACTATCTTTGTAGAAAGTGATGCCGTTATTAACAACTGTTTCAGTTAATTTCTTGCCAGTCACCTCACTCATAAGACACTTGCCAGTACCGGCATCTTCAGACGCCTTGAGATTGATTTTTGCATAACCGAGATTCGTTCCCTTAGTGTAAGATTCTGGATATTCAATAGTAGCAACAGTTGGAACGAGTCCATCGAGCTTGGTTGGTGTGAGGGTAAATGTACTAGGATAATTCATCGTAAAATTAAATGGCTTATTGGTATATGTAAGCCATTGAGAAGTGCCACCTGGTGACATCGGAACAGGCTTCGAAGCATCAGTCTTATCGGTTGAAGCAGTTTGATTTGCGTCAGTTTGAGCTGTTTGCTGGGCCTGATTATTTTGATTTTGCGGTGTAGCTGGGTTTTGTGAATTCGAACCGCAACCCGACAAAACAAGAAGAGATGCAAGGCCAATGGAAGCAAAATAAATCTTTGAAGAAGATGACATATAACAGAGAGAAAATAAGTAAATGCATCATAAGTATACACGAACAATAGGATAATGTTACACTCTCACCACAAAAATATTTCACATATCTTGTCTATCGTTATGAAAAAATGGCTCCTCTCAATCTTCGTGATCTTCACATTTGCCTCATACGTAGTGTATCAGCGAACAAATCCAGGAGATAAGGTAATTCCCGAAAATACAGTGAAACAGCCTGCTGTTGCAGATTTTGAAAAGGGCGAGGATCGAGACGACGATGACGACGACGATGATGATGGTCGTAATGCTGTAGCGAGAGTTGCGAAAAGTACGCAAGAAAGAGCACCGGTAGTAAATCCTCAAACAAGCACATCACAGTCAGCTCCTTCTAATTCTTCCAATGCGCCTTCATCGACAAAAACAACAGGTCAGTATAAAGACGGATCGTATACAGGAAAAGTCATCACAACAATCTACGGTGATGTTCAGATGAGGGCTGTAATTAAAAATGGAAAACTTGTAAGCGTTGAGACGCTTCAGGCTCCAAACGGCGCAGATACATCAATAGAAATTGCAAAGATGGCTCTTCCAGTTTTGAAGTCAGAAGCAATAACCGTTCAAAGCGCACAGGTTGATGCTGTTTCTGGGGCGACACAAACCAGCAAGGGGTTCAAAGGCTCACTTGCTGACGCACTCACGCAGGCAAAAATCTAAAACATGAAAGAGACACAGCTCATCATGGGGATGCCAATTGTAATTGAAGTTGTAGATCCCGGGGTAACCCAGGACCTATTCACGATGGTGTTCGATTATTTTCGCGAAGTAGACACTCAATTCAGTACCTACAAAGAAACAAGTGAAATATCGAGAATAAATCGCGGCGAGATACAAGAAAATGAGTACAGTGAAAAAATGAAAGAGGTTCTAAGGTTCTGTGAACAGACAAAAAAAGAAACGAACGGATACTTCGATATTCATACTCCATCAGGAAAACTTGAAACTTCGGGACTGGTGAAAGGATGGGCGATTCAAAATGCCGCCAATCTCATTAAAGAGCAGGGCTGGAAAAACTACTACGTTGAGGCAGGAGGCGACATTCAATTTTCAGGGAGAAATACACAAGGAGAAGTGTGGAATGTTGGGATACAGAATCCTTTTTCACAGAACAAAGAAGTGGTGAAAATCGTTTATCTTGATAATTGCGGTATTGCAACATCGGGAACGTATATTCGAGGTCAACACATTTACAATCCACATGAAAAGAATAAAGTACTCACAGAAGTAGCAAGCCTCACAGTCATTGGTCCAAACGTATACGAAGCGGATAGATTTGCGACAGCAGCCTTTGCTATGGGGAGAAAAGGAATACATTTCATCGAACAGCTCGATGGATTTGAAGGCTACAGTATTGATGAAAAAGGTATCGCTACCATGACGAATGGATTTGAAGCGTATACACAGAAACCTCTTACATAAATATATGATACGTATTTACTATATTTTACTCACAAAACTATGATGAAATTCATTGATAAATATCTCAATATCACAACCATGTACAGACTGATTCTGTACTATCTTACTGGGTTGTGGGTCGTAGCAATGATTATGAGTATTGTTGGAGTATTGCCTTATAATCCAGGATTTCTTTTGCTTTCAGGAGTTTATATATTGCTCATTTGTTGGCTTACAAATAAGGCTTTTGAGTATGCATTTGAATCGCAAATTAATATCGAGTCGGTGTATATTACCGCTTTCATTTTAGTTCTTATTATTACGCCACCAGGAAGTTTTAAAGATGTGAATTTTTGGTCACTTGCGGGATGGGCAAGCGTTTTGGCAATGGCATCAAAATACATCATTGCATTTCGCCGAAAACATATTTTTAATCCAGCCGCATTTGGCGTGGCAGTAACGGCCCTGACACTTCATCAATCAGCAAGTTGGTGGATAGGAACAGCAACAATGCTCCCATTTGTAGTCGTAGGCGGACTCCTCGTCGTTCGGAAAATTATCAGGAGCGATATGGTTCTCACATTTGGAGTAGTGGCACTTATGACGATGATGACTTTTGGAATGATAAAAGGAGTTGATCCAATTTCAATGTTAACGAAAGGTTTGTTCGAAACATCACTGTTCTTTTTCGCATTCGTAATGATCACCGAGCCATTAACAACGCCTCCGACAAAAGGCATGCAGATAGTATACGGAGGTATCGTAGGATTTTTGTTTGCGCCGTTTATTCACGTGGGGTCAGTTTACTCAACTCCAGAGCTCGCATTGCTCATTGGAAATATTTTTTCATATATTGTAAGCCCAAAACAGAAGCTTCTTTTGGTGTTGAAAGACAAGCTTCTTATCGCGCAGGATACGTATGACTTCGTCTTTAATTCAAGCGAACAGATGAAGTTCAGCCCAGGTCAGTATATGGAGTGGACGCTTGGGCATGAAAAACCGGATGCTCGTGGAAATAGGCGATATTTCACGATCGCCTCATCACCAACAGAACATGAGATTCGCATGGGGGTGAAGTACTATCCAAATCCAAGTACATACAAACAGGAGTTGGTAACACTTGAGAAAGGAGACACAGTTATGGCAGGGCAGCTCGCCGGCGATTTCACGCTTCCTGGTGATGTAAATAAAAAACTAGTTATGATCGCCGGCGGCATCGGCATCACACCATTCCGAAGCATGATTAAATATCTCATCGATACTAAGGAAAAGCGCGACGTGGTTCTCATGTATTCCAATCGAACTGCGGAAGATATCGCTTACAAGGACGTATTCGATGCAGGAGCAGCAGCTCCACTCAACCTCAAAACAATCTACACCATCACCGACGCAACTAAAATTCCGGCTAACTGGAAAGGAAAAACAGGCATGATTACAGGAGAGATGATTGCTCAAGGGATTCCAGACTATGCGCAGCGCATATTTTATATTTCAGGTCCACGCGGAATGATTGACGCATTCGAAGACACTCTCGGTAAAATGGGCGTCCCAAGCTCTCATATTATTACCGACTTCTTCCCAGGTTTCGCCTAAGAAAGAAAAGCTCTACTTCGTCAGCGTCTTGTACTTCGCCAAAAACTTGGCTATCTTCGGCTGAATCACGAGAGAGCAATATGGTTGATCCGGATTCGACTCGTAGTATTTTTGATGATACGCCTCAGCGGTATAAAACTGATCAAGCCGCTGTACCGCAGTCACAATCGGCTCTCCGCCATGTTCCCCTCGAAACTCTTTTGACGCATTCAGTTCGGCAATCATCTTCGTAGCCGCCTCACGCTGCGCCTCATTCGTATACAAAATAATCGAACGGTACTGCGTTCCACGATCGGCGCCCTGGCCATCCACCTGGGTCGGATCATGGACGTGGAAAAAAATATCTAACAAAATTTCATACGAAATAACACTCGGATCGAACTCCACACGAACAACTTCTGCATGCCCAGTTCGTCCACCGCTCACGCGCTCATAATCCGGATTTTCGGTGGTGCCACCGGCATATCCACTCACAGCAGACGTAACGCCATTGAGTCGAGCAAAGATCGCCTCATAACACCAAAAACACCCTCCACCAAATACCGCCGTTTCTAACATAAAAAAGTATTTAAAAAATCATGACATTTTAGATTCATCTTTTTTCTCCGGAATAAACTTAATCGATAGCGAGTTTACGCAATGTCTCGTATCTTTTTCGGTCATATGTTCGCCTTCAAAAACATGCCCCAAATGTCCACCACAGTTCACACACTGAATCTCAACCCGTCTCCCATCCGCATCCGGAACGCGTCTTACGCTGCCAGGAATCTCATCATCAAAACTTGGCCATCCACATCCAGCATTAAACTTATCGACAGATCGATAGAGCTGCGCATTGCACCTTCGGCAGATATACGTTCCATTGGCGAAGTAATTGTCATACTCGCCAGAAAACGGCGCCTCAGTGCCTTTATTCACAATGACCCGCTCTTCTTCGGGTGTAAGTTGGTTGAATTCCATAAAGTAAGTATAGCATGATAAGAAAAAGTCGCCACGTCTCTAAGCTGAATCCTGTTTGATTTTCCCTTTAAATGAACCCAGTAGACTAGTATAGTAGCTTACCAAGCCAATAAAATTCTATACACCATGAATAAAATACTCATTGCCCTCGCATCCGTCGGTCTTCTCGTCCTTACATCATGTGGAGCAAAGAACGATCAGCCGGAAACACCGGTTGTGCAAATTGAAAATCCACGTCCAGGAACAGGGGGGCAGGTAGCGGCAAATAAGGAGCAAGTAGCGGGAGCAAAAACGGTTGTTCAGAAGAAGGTAACATCAACAGTACCAGCAAAAAAGTACGTAGCTAAAAAATCGTCAACATCATCGGTAAAATCAGACGAAGAAGCTGGATATACATATACACCAGCACCTTATTACGGCTATAAATACACATATGGAGAGCCTACGGGAAGTTATTTTTATCCATCAACGTTTGCGGCTGGTTTTGCTAAATACAACAATCCATATGGATATTCCTACTACAATCCCTCTCAGTACTATCCATCAGCCCCAGTTCAGCCAACGAGTTTGTCCATAAATGACTATATGGCTAGTTACAACGCAGCGGTTCAGTTAGGGAAGTAAAACATTGAAAGCTATTGAGTCGATATTCGTCGATATTTTCAGCCTTGCTTCATAGGGCAATCGGCAATACAATATTCGCGACCCGATTTCATATCCCTTTCCGCATGCTCTTTCTCGCACAATTCCTCAACAGCGAAGTCGTTGATAGTGCTCAGCAAACAGTTGGGAAGCTCATCGATCTTCTTGCGACAAATGCCGAGGCTGGTTATGCGCCAGTGACAGCTATTGTTGTGAAAGAAATAGGAACTGGTCTTCAGCGAGTTATTCCATTTTCATATGTTGCAAATTTAGGAAAAGACGAAGTAGTACTCAAGACACTTCTCAAGAATATCGAGCCACGGGATGTTGTAACAAATGACATTTTTCTCTATCGAGATATTCTTGATAAGCAAATTGTCGACGTGGAAGATAGGCGAGTTGTTCGTGTTAATGATTTGCAGTTTGGAATTGTAAATAATAAGCCCCACGTTCTTGGAATCGACATTAGTACTCGTGGAATTTTTCGACGAATTGGGGTGGATAAAATTCCACCTTTCAATATGTTGAAGCCAAAGTTTATCGACTGGCAAAAAATACAGGTTGTCGGCGGTTCTCTCAAATTAAATACACTCTCGAAAGAGCTAATCAAATTACACGCAGCAGATCTTGCGGATATTATTGAGGATTTAAATCCACGTCAGTCCGAGTCAATTATGAAATCACTTGATACCGATATGGCGGCAAAGGTTTTTGAAGAGCTTGACGATGAGTTCCGTCATTATGTTATGAAGCTTCTTGATCCAAAACGTGCCGGATTTATTCTTTCCAGACTTCCTGTCGATGAGCTCGTGGATTATTTTCAGACCATTCCAAAGAAAGAATCAAAGAAGCTTATGTCAGCTCTTGATGATACAAAAAAGAAGGCAGTTCAAAAATTTCTTCAATACGAAGATGATACGGCAGGTGGTTTGATGACGACAGAAGTTATTCGAGTAGAGCCAAATTGGACTGTTGGAAAGGCAATAAGCATTATTAAGCAAGTATCAGAAAGCCACAGATCAATTAGTTTTATATATGTCATCGACGATGATGGTGTATTGCAAGGAGTTGTCTCTCTTCGAAGACTTCTTGTAAATAAAGACGAAGAAAAGTTAAAAGATATTATGAAATTTGTTGACGAAGATCAGATGGTGCAGGTTGAGGCAGAAGTTGAGGATATTGCAGAAATGATGACCAAATATAATCTTTCTTCGGTCGCAGTAATGGATGAAAAGCAGCGCTTCCTCGGTATCGTAACAGTGGATGACGTTATGCAGCATCTTATTCCGGACGCATAAGATTCACATTCAAAAATTCTATTCTCCTACCCGAAATCCCATGGAATTCTTCAAAAAAAGCTGGCAAAAAATTGCATTCTTCTTCGCCATCATGGGCCCCGGGCTTATTACGGCAACTGCCGATAATGATTCAGGCGGAATTGCAACATATGCAGTAGCAGGCGCACAATTTGGATATAGTCTTCTCTGGACGCTTATTCCAGTAACGATTCTTCTCGTATATACACTTGATATTAGTACGAAGCTTGGAGTGATGACTCGTCAGGGTTTAGCAGCACTCATTCGAGAGAAGTTTCGTATTCGACTGACATTAATGCTTCTCGTGCTCGTTCTTTTGGCAAATTTTGGTACCACAGTGAGTGAGTTTGCGGGTATTCTTTCGTCTTTTCGAATTATAAGTTCTGATTTGCATCTAAATGCAGGGAAAATTCCATGGGGGACTATTCTTGAAACAATCGCAGTGATTGTTTCAGGAATTATAGTTTGGGCATTTATCGTAAAGGGAAGCTATAAGAGAGTTGAAAAGATCTTTCTTACGCTAGTGCTCTTTTACATTGCTTATATTATCTCAGCCATTATGGCAAAACCTGACTGGAATGCCGCAATGACAGGTCTTGTGGTGCCAACAATGCAGTTCGACTCATCGTATTTATTCACTATGATTGGTCTTATTGGTACGACGATTACGCCATGGATGTACTTTTATCATAATGCCACCGTCGCAGAAAAAGGCATTGCTGAAGAAGACATCAAATATAGTAGGGTCGACGCATGGATTGGAAGTATTGTTACAGACATCGTAGCGTTCTTTATTGTTGTGGCTTCAGCAGCTACTATTTTTGCTCATAAACTTGTTGTAACAACGATTGATGACGTTGGGCTCTCGCTCGCTCCGATTGCTGGACAGTATGCCGGATATCTCTTCGCCTTTGGTTTGTTTAACGCCTCGCTCTTCGCCGCAGCCATCCTTCCTCTCTCAACAGCCTATACTATTTGCGAAGCGCTCGGCTGGGAAACGGGCATTGATTTAAGTTTCGAAGAAGCTCCGCAATTTTATACTATTTTTACGGGCCTCATCGTGTTAGGCGCTCTTGTGGTTCTGATACCAGGCGCGCCACTGCTTATGATTATGCGAGTATCTCAAGTCGCGAATGGTATTCTTCTGCCGATTTTCATGGTCTACCTTCTTCTTCTTGCGCAGGATGAAAAGCTTATGGGTAAATATGCGCTCAAAGGGCCAATACTTTGGTTTGGATGGGTGTCTGGCGCGATCCTCATTGTTCTTGATATACTGCTCTTTGCAGCTCCATTTTTTCAGATTGGAGGATAATCCATATCTTATGAACTTCGACGAATCTACGCTCGACTTCATCGAAAAATTTCGAACACCGATGCTTACAAAGATATTTCAGGCAATTACTTTTTTTGGAAGCGCCCCGGTGATTATAGTGATGTCATTTATAGTCATCGCTCTCCTTCTTCGAAATCAGAAGCGAATTGCAGCATTATGGTTCACCTATTTTTCAGTTATTGATGCGCTCATAACGTTTATTATTAAAAATCTCACTCAGCGAAATCGACCAGATCCGCTCGAACGACTCATTCAGCAAAATGATTTCAGTCTTCCAAGCGGCCACTCCTCGAGCAGTATATTTCTCTATGGAGCCATGCTCGCACTGATACTTCCTTACATTTCCTCAAAATCAATAAGAATCACACTTATTATCGTCACAGTATGTTGGATTCTTCTCATTGGTTTTTCTCGAATGTACCTCGGCGTTCACTATCCAACCGATGTTATGGCAGGATATCTTCTCGGCGGAGTTCTTCTCGCGATATACTCTCATCGAATATATAAAAGTATCTATAAAAGTAATAAAAAGAACATTCAATAGTAACCTAAACCATGCAACACGTCCGAAAAAACATCATGAAGCTCTATATTTTTTCTGCATTTGAATGGATGCTTTTTTTCATTCCGACTATTTATCTTTTTTATCAGTCGATCGGCCTGACGACACAAGATCTTTTCATCGCGCAGTCTATTTTTTCGTTTGTAATCGCCATTCTCGATTTTCCAGCTGGCTACATTGCTGATCATATCGGACGAAAACGTACATTAATTGCAGCATCAGTATTTGGAATTCTCGGAGTATTTATGTACTCCCAGGCGCAAGGATTTTGGCATGTTATTACGGCAGAAGTGTTGCTGGGTATTTGCGCGAGCCTTAGGTCAGGCGTAAAGGAAGCCATTCTTTACGACTCACTTCTCCTCCTCAAAGAGGAAGATCAGTTCCGAAAGTATCACGGTATCGGAGGAAGTGTTGGTCAGATTTCCGAAGGAGTGACAAGTATTGCCGGGGCTATTCTCGCAGGAATCGCGATCAGGCTTCCGTTTTATGCGCAGATGATCGCAGTGATCGGAGGGCTCATCGTAGGTCTCACCTTCAAAGAACCGGAACGTGACAAACCTTCAACGAACCACCTCGCCAATCTCAAAAAAGCATTTCATGCTATTTGGTGGAAAGACAGGAGGGTGTTTTGGGCAACCATTCTCGGTGGAATTATTTTCTCAACAACATTTTCTTCCGTCTGGTTTGCGCAGACCTATTTCGGCAATATCGGCCTCGCCGTAGCACTCTTTGGTATCGCCTGGGCTCTCGGCAATTTCGCTGCTGCGGCGGGAAGCTATTTTTCACATCATCTTCACAATCACATCTCTGAGACTCGGCAGTATTTACTTATTATGGCAATTGTTATCATCGGCCTTCTCGGGATGGCGTATATATCAGTTGTGATCGGCGTAATATTCACCGTCATTATTCGGTTCGCCTGGGGGCTTCTCTCTCCACTCTCACAGGAAGTCGTCAATCGAATCGTCCCATCCGATCTTCGCGTAAGTCTTCTTTCTATTAAAAGCCTCATTCAAAGAGCAATGTTTATTGTTCTTGGTCCAATCTACGGCTGGATCACGAATGCTTACTCACTCTCTTCAGCCATAATAGCCTCGAGTATCGTACTCATGATATTCGGTGGAATAAGTTTATGGGAAGCACAAAAAAGCGGAGCATTGAGGGGTTAATCACATGCCAATCATTTACAATCCCAACGCCTTCTTCACCGCATCAACTCGGTCGATCTTTTCCCATGTAAACTCTGGCTCATTCCTTCCAAAGTGCCCATAAGCAGCGGTCTTCTTGTAAATCGGTCGTCGTAAATCCAAGGCAGAAATAATATCTCCAGGCGACAACGGAAATACCTCTCTCACAACTGTAGCCAACTTTTCATCATCGCACGTACCGTCCATGCCCTTTATCGTGCCCGTTCCAAAGGTATCTACAAGCACTGAAACAGGTTCTGGGTAGCCAATCGCATACGCAACCTGAACTTCGCATCGAGCGGCAACACCAGCAGCTACGAGATTCTTCGCAATGTATCTCGCCATGTACGCACCACTTCGGTCGACCTTTGTCGGATCTTTTCCAGAGAAGCATCCACCACCATGACGACCCATGCCACCGTAGGTATCGACAATAATTTTTCGTCCCGTAAGTCCGCAGTCACCAGGAGGTCCTCCGATGATAAATCGTCCCGTTGGATTAATATGAAATACCGTCTTCTCATCAATAAGCCCTCCGCACACAGGCCGAATCACAAACTCCATCATATCGCGCACAATCTGCTCTTGCTCTATGCCTTCGTCATGCTGTGTCGAGAGAACAACTGTATCAACTCGAACTGGTTTTCCATCAACATACTCGACAGAAACCTGCGCCTTTCCATCTGGTCGCAAATATGGAACCGCTCGAGACTTTCTTACTTCTGCTAACTTTCGCGTAAGTCCATGTGCCAAAACAATCGGCATAGGCATGAGTTCAGGTGTCTCATTGGATGCATATCCAAACATCATTCCTTGATCGCCAGCACCAACTTTACCACTTTTATTTGTCTCCTCGTCCACGCCGAGGGCAATGTCAGGACTTTGCTCATTGATGGATGTTAAAACTGCGCACGCCTTGTAATCAAAACCATACGAAGCATTATCGTAGCCAATTTCACGAATGACCTCACGGGTAATTGCAGGAATATCGACATACGTTGAGGTTCGAATTTCCCCAGATACAACCACGAGTCCAGTCGTCGCCATACACTCACAAGCAACACGACCGTGTGGATCGTCTTTCAAGATAGCATCGAGCACGGAATCACTGATCTGATCACAGATTTTATCAGGATGTCCTTCGGTAACAGACTCGGAAGTAAAAATATGATGCGACATAATATGAGGTCAAATTGCAGATGTAAGTAGAAGCAAAGAGGGAATTTTCTCTAGAGCCAGCCAATTCTACCGATTAGTATCACAAAAGTAAAGTGAGAAACTGTCAAATAGCCCATACGGCAACCGAATATGATTGATTTTTGAAGCTAAAAAAGGGTAAGATGCCCTCGCACACATACCCTCACTTTTCCTCAAATGGCTAAGAAAATAAAGAATCCCTGGATGATATCCACCTTCGTTCTCGCTGGAATTATTATTGGAACCGGTATTGGACTAGGGGTATCACAAATATCAGCAGTAAAAAATCTACTCAACAAAGGCGGCCAAAACGTTCAAGCGCAACCGACAGACAGATACGAGGAACTTGCCAACGGACAAAGAGACGTCGAAATTGCTCCAATTAGCAGCAGCGATTACGTTCGTGGAGCTAAAAATCCAAAAGTTACATTCGTGGAGTACTCTGATCCAGAGTGTCCATATTGCAAAAAGTTTCACTCGGTTTTGAAAGAAACAATCGAAGCTTTTCCAAACGATGTGCAATGGGTGTATCGAAATTTTCCATTAAAGGATCTTCACCCAAAGGCTTTTCATGAAGCAGTTGCACTTGAGTGTGCCGGTGAACTTGGCGGAAACGAGGGTTTTTGGCAGTATCTTGATCGTTTAATGGAGATAACTCCAGGAAACAATAAGCTCGATCCAAAGGAGCTTGATAAAATAGCTGCATTTGTAAAGCTTGATAAAACGAAATTTAGTGCATGTCTTTCTTCGAATAAATATGACGCAAAAATTGATGGCCAGATTCAAGAGGCGGTATTAAATGGCGCTGATGCAACGCCATTTAGTGTCGTGATTGCACCAGATCAAAAGAAATATCTTCTTTTGGGACAAGTTGACTTCAAGCCTCTTGCAGAAGCAATAAAAAGGCTTATTGATCCAGGAGCGACAGCTCCTGTGGCGCCAACAAAATAACGGAATACAGAAATGTTTTTTCAATTGAGCTTTATTGCTGCATTTTTAGGAGGACTCTTAACAATTCTCCCATCGTGTGGTCCATTTATTTTGCCAGCATTTTTTGCTCTCGCATTCAAAGAGAAGGATAGGCTTGTGCTTATGACACTTGTTCTTTTTGCGGGATTTCTAGCGACATTTATTCCTCTTGGGTTAGGTATAACGGCTCTCGTGTATATTTTTTTCACAAATATCGCATTCATTCATATTCTTTCGGGGATATTGCTCATCACACTTGGCCTCATGTCATTTTTTGGAGTACGACTTCCACTCGCAATTCATTCAAGGCTCGTTCCAAAAGGTAATGATATTGTGAGTATTTTTATCTTCGGAATGGTGTTTGGAATGGCAACGGGATCGTGTACAGCACCATCATTTGGGGCAGTTTTGACAGTTGTTGTAGCACAAGGTATAGGACTTGAATCGATACTTCTCTTGGGGGCATTTGCCCTCGGAATGATCCTCCCGTTAATACTTCTTGCCATCTTTTTTGATCGAATTCCTGAAAAGAAAAAACAGTGGTTTTTTAGAAAAGTTTTCGCCATAAAGGTCGCAGGAAAAAAGCGAAAAATTCCTCTTTCAAATATGTTGGCCGCAATACTTTTCACTCTTATGGGTGTGGTATTTTTATTCTCAAGTATTCAAAATGCGTTAAATCAGTTTTTTAGTTGGATTGGAGTGAGTGATATGTTGGATAGTCTTTATAATCAGGGGTTAGAGTTGACGAAAAATATTACAGGGCTACAGGAAGGGGTATTCTTTTTCATTATTATGAGTTGTATAGTTGCATCGGTTATTTGGACAAAAAAGAAAAAATGAAGTTGAATTGCGCCGAGAACTCGGTATCATCAGGTCAGTAAAATCAAACTTTCATGAAACGAAAAATTCCCTCAACGATGTCGACGCAGCATCCAGACAATGCAAGCGCCGCTTATTGGTGCAATAAGAGTTTTATTTCCACAACCGACGAGATTGAAGAAGCATACATTGCTTTTAGCGAGCTCGGATGTGATGAATACATGTGGGACTGGGAAGGAAAGTTCGTTGACGAGGCAGTTATAGACAAGCTCTATCGGCGATATGCGGAATATTTTTCTAAACATCCGCTCGGTAAAGATAAGTTTCTAACCTATCGTGTTCCAAACATCTGGGAAGAGAGGGGATATAGGCTTGCACGAGCGTTTATTAATATCATTACCTCTGCGGATCTTGCCTTTGAAATGGGTGGTAAAAATCCACCAATTATCGAGGTGATTCTTCCGATGACGAAGTCTGCTGATCAAATCATGCACACAGAAAAGACCTTTCGAAAGGTGGCAAAGCTAAAGGAAGAAATTTTTGAAAATGAGGCGACGAAGGGGTTTGATCATATCGATGTTATTCCGCTTATTGAACAGGTTGAAGATCTCACGCGCGCTGACAAGATCATCGAGGACTACCTTAAAATGTACAAGAAAGAATACGGAAAATATCCAGAGTATATGCGTCCGTTTATCGCGCGCTCCGATCCGGCTCTCAATGCTGGGCTCGTCCCTGCGGTCCTCGCCTCCAAAGCCGCGATTTCTCACTACTACAAGCTCGCCAAAAAGTATAGTGTTCCAATGTATCCAATCATCGGAACTGGCTCGCTTCCATTCCGCGGCGCGATCAATCCGGAAAACATCGAAGAAGCGATCAACGAGTACGCTGGAATCCGAACAATCACACTCCAGTCCGCATTTAAATACGACTACCCTCGCGACGAAGTCGCTCGGGCCATCAAGTACATCGACAAAACCCTCCCAAAACTCAAACCACTCGACCTCTCAGCCAAAGAAATCGACGACATTGAAAAGATTAACGAAATTTTCACGAAACCATACAAGGCCTCTATAGAAACTCTCGCGCCACTAGTCAACAAGATGGCTAAACATATTCCAGCTCGTCGTGAACGTATGCAGCACATCGGTTTGTTTGGTTACTCTCGCGGCGTTGGAAAGGTCTCACTTCCTCGAGCCATTACCTTCACTGGCGCGCTCTACTCTCTCGGCGTTCCACCAGAACTCATCGGAACCGGCCGTGCCCTTCGCCAAGCGCAAAAACTCGGCTACCTCAAAACCATCAAGCGTCTCTATGTAAACCTCGAACGCGACCTCATTCACGCTGGAAAATACCTCAACCGCGAAAACCTCCAAATGCTTACCAAAGAATATCCTGAATTCAAAAACGTCATCAAAGACATCTCCGAAATCGAAGCCGTCCTAGGGCTAAAACTCGGCCCATTCAAAGACCATCACTTTATTCACCGCAATATCGTCTCTACCATTTTCTACAAGATGCAGATGGGCGCTGATATCTCCGGCGACATTATCGAAGCGGCGAAAGTAAGGAAGAGTATCGGATAAATTTTGCTTCACAGGAATCCTGTCAAAAACCTTACAAAAACATGACAGAATCTTAACAAAATTCTGACATATAAATGGCTAGAATAAGCCATAATATTATGATAGTATTCCAAAATGAGATACTATCAAGTTAAAGTAGGGAAAATTCCGGGAACCGACTTTCGTGAAGTGAACAATAAAGCCATGGATATTTTTGATGCAATAAAGAAAAGATCAAAAAGAAAGCCACATATTCGCTCAGCATATTTTAGGAAACAAAAGATCTTTCTCGATTTTTTCTGGAATCATATACATACCAACCAGAATCCAAGAGATAGGCTCCGGCGGTTAAAGTATTTTGCAGCCGCCATTGAGCTTATGCGTAAAAGTACACTGGATCCAGAATCAAAAGAAAACCCGAATAAATCTGGCGAGATACTTCATCGTTTTGGAGGACAGACAAGGGATGGGGAGCTTTTCATGATCCAAATCAAAGAATTCAAGAAAAATAACCAAAAATATTTTATATCCGT
Organism: Candidatus Peregrinibacteria bacterium; assembly: GCA_037447365.1. Classification (GTDB taxonomy): domain Bacteria; phylum Patescibacteriota; class Gracilibacteria; order UBA1369; family UBA12463; genus CALREA01. Next base: position 25,349 of record JBBIGU010000011.1, read on the forward strand.
ATTCCCTGCATAAAACAAAAGACCTTCCGCAAGTGTGGTATATAAACCCCGGGCCGAAGATCTTTGTAACTACATTATACCAAACTTCACCCCCTCAAACAACGAAATTTCAAAGCCATTTTTGTAGTAATCTAGCTATTTTTTTGCTAGTCTTTCGGCGAAAGAATGAAACTAACCCAACCTCCCCCCATGCGCACCAAACTCGTAAATCCAAAAACACATCTCCTTCGTTACGGAATTCGTGAAATTGTTGATGTGGCTCAGAAACTCAAGGAATTTGATCCATCAATGACACTCGTCATGGAAAATATTGGTGATCCGATTATGAAAAGCTGGCTCGTGCCAAACTTTCTCAAAGAGGCGATTGTTAACGAGGTAAATAAGCCAGGCGATGCGGTTTTCGGATATGCGCACTCACGTGGTCTTCCAGAAACGCGCAAATGGGTCGTCGATTATGCGAAGAGGTTTTCTCCGACATCAGAGCTCAACTACGAAAATGTCCTTTTCACCAACGGTCTCGGCGCCTCTATTTCTGCTTTCTATCAGATGCTTCCAGCTGGGGCTCGTATTCTTCAGCCAACACCTTCATACCCAACACACACCTCATTTGAATCGTTCGCTGCGAACGCAGAGCCGGTTCTCTACAAGCTCGATCCAGATAATAACTGGCAGCCTGATATGGCTGACCTTGAGGCGCAAATCCTTGCACACCCAGATGTTGCGGCCATCCTCATTATCAATCCAAACAATCCAACCGGTGCGGTCTACTCCAAAGAAACACTCGAAAAAATGGTCACCCTCGCCGAGAAGTACAAACTTTTCATCATCTCGGATGAGGTCTACTTCCGAATGGTCTACAACAACGCCGTCTTCACACAAATCACTGACATCGCACACAATCGCGTTCCACTCGTCGTTATGCGTGGTCTCTCGAAAGATATTCCATGGCCAGGTGGACGATGTGGCTGGATGGAGTTTCATAATATCGACCTCGATTCTGAGTTTAAGTCATTCGTCGATGGCGTAAAACAGCGCATTCTTCTCGAAATCTGCTCTGGAACACTTCCACAAAAAATTCTCTCATCGCTATATGAACACCCAGAATTTGAAAATTGGAACAAGCAGTACAATGCCGAACTCGAAAAGAACGCCAACTACATTTACGAAGTCTTGAGTAAGACAAAGGGTCTCAAGGTAAACAAAATCTACGGCGCTTTTTACATGATGCCACTCTTCGAAACAGGAGTTCTTAATGACAAGCAAACTCTTCCAATCGCCAATGACGCCGCCCGCGCCTACATCGAATCAGTGGTCAATCAGCCAGGATTTCCACTCGACAAGCGTTTCTGTTACTACCTCCTCGCGGCAACCGGCATCTGCGTCGTCCCATCTTCAGGCTTTTTCTCGCCATATCCAGGCTTCCGTCTTACAACCCTCGACCGCGATGAAAATCGCCGGAAGGATACATATGCAAGACTATCTAAGGCCGTGGAAGATTATTTAGCTTCAGCATAAGGGGAGTCGGCTAATAAATCGCATAGGAAAGAGAGTAATCTCTTCTATTTTAGTAAGATATTTATTGACAAACGCAACAATATTGCATTAAGATGCAGGCGCTATGAAAAAAATATATCTCGCCATCGCAGGACTCGCTCTCGTTGGAGTTGCCATACTCTTCTTTCGGACGGCACCATCGGCTTCACTATCTCCAAAGAGGCTCACGATCGTCTCAACAATCTATCCATTTGCCGATTTGGCCCAGAAAATCGCAAAAGATCGTGCAGACGTGGTGACTATCGTTCCGGGTGGAGTAGAGCCACACGAATACGAACCAACATCACGAAGTATCGTTATTATCAAAAACAGTAGTATTTTTATCTATAACGGACTTCCCTTGATGGAGCCGTGGATAGCGAAGGTGCTTCCACTTATTCCAGAAATAACGAGTATAAATACAAGTTCTCTCATTTCAACACTTCCTGAAAATCCGCACTTCTGGCTCGATCCAGAAAATGATAAGAGAATTGCTGACAAAATCAGGGACGTTCTCATACAAAAAGACCCTGCGAACGCCGCATTTTACAGGCAAAATACAGACGCACTCAAGGCGCAGCTCACAAGTATCGACCAGATGTATCAGGCGCAACTCTCAGCATCAAGCTGTTCGCTGCGAGACATAGTGGTTGCTCATGATGCTTACGCATATATGGCTAATAAGTATCATTTTACAACACATCCAATCGCTGGACTCTCGCCAGATACCGAACCTGATGCACAGACGATCGCGCAGCTCGTAAATCTCGTGCGACAAAAGAATATTCCATATATACTTTTTGAAGAGCTTGCTACTCCAAAAATTTCCGAGACAATTGCCAAGGAGGCAAACGTAAAAACCCTCATGCTTAGTCCAATCGAAGGGCTTACAGAAGACAAGATAAAAGCAGGAGAGGATATGATAAGTACTATGAAAAGCAACCTCGCTACGCTCAAGTTAGCGATGCAGTGTAAATAAAATACGAAAATAATTTTCCCAATCATGTCAGCAATTAATGTTCGTCATCTTAACTATTCTTACGGAAATGATCAGGTTATCAAAGACCTCTCGTTCGAGGTGAGAAAAGGTGAGTACGTGGGTCTTATTGGTCAAAACGGTTCAGGAAAATCGACACTTTTGAAACTTATACTTGGCTTACTTAAGACAAAAAATGGAGATAAGAATGGAAGAATAGAGCTTTTAGGAAAACCAGTGAGCACTTTTAAAAAATGGGAAAAAGTTGGATATGTTCCTCAGCGTTCTGGAATTTTCGACAAAACATTTCCGGCAACGGTCGAAGAAATTGTCGCAATGGGAACGACAGGAAAAAATAAACTTTTTCATAGGCTCAGTGGTGCGGATGAGAAAGATATTACCGAAGCCCTCGAAGTTGTTGATCTCCTGCCTCTTAGAAAAAGGCTTCTCAGTGAGCTTTCTGGTGGGCAGCAGCAGCGCGTGCTGATCGCACGCGCCCTCGCAGGAAAACCGGAAATTATCTTTCTTGATGAGCCAGTCGTGGGAGTTGATACCGGTGTACAGAAAAAATTCTACGCCCTTCTTCAGCATCTCAATAAACAGCTCGGCATTACATTGATTCTCGTATCCCACGATCTCGACATTGTTGCCCACGAGGCGGATTATCTCATGCTGATGAGTGAAGGGGAGATCTGTAGATGCACGAAAGAGATGATTATGAAGGACAAAAAACGCTTCGTTGCTCTCAGTCACCATCATCACTCTTAAATAATTCGACTTCAAAAAGAATTTCAAAATTTCACATGACCACCGTACTTTCCATCTTCCAATACGACTTTATGATCCGCGCCTTCATCGCAGGGACAGTTATTGCGATTATTGCGCCACTTATCGGAAATTTTTTGGTTATTAGACGATACTCACTCTTCGCAGACTCACTTTCACACGTCTCATTCTTGAGTGTTGCAATTGCTTTTGCGCTAGGGATAACGCCAGTCGGAGTGAGCGTTATTGGCTCTATTATCGCTGCAATCGCACTTGAGAGGCTTCGTGTTTCCAAACGGGTCAATCCAGAAACATCACTCGCACTATTTCTTTCAGGAAGTCTGGCGCTCGCAACTATCATTCTCAGTTTTCAAAAAACAGCCACAGTAAGTATCAGCAGTATTTTATTCGGAAGTATTACGACAATCGGATCAAATGACTTATTGATTATCAATAGCGCAGGAATCGTAGGGATTCTACTCATTCTCATCTTTTTCAAAGAGTTTTTCATGATTGCCTTCGACGAAGAATACGCTCTCGTCAAAGGAATTCCGGTAGGGAAACTCAACTATCTCTTGATGGTTCTGGCCGCTGTTACAATATCGATTTCAATTACCGCGATAGGCGTTCTTCTTATAAGTGCACTTATGGTTATTCCAGTTATTGCCGCACATCAGTTCAAAAAAAGTTTTAAAGCATCGGTAAAAATCTCAATTATTTTTGCACTTTTATCTGTCTGGATGGGGCTTGTGATAGCCTTTTATGCCAATCTTCCGGCAGGAGGGACGATCGTTCTTGTAGCCATTGCATGCTTCATTATCTCGTCGATTTTTAGAAAGATTTTGAAATAAAAAAAAGGATACTTGAGACCAAGTATCCTTTTTGAAAGAGAAAGAGAGAAAAATTATTTCCTCTTCTTTGCTTTCTTTGCTGGCTTCTTAGCTGCCTTTTTTACAGCCTTCTTTGGAGCCTTCTTCTTTGCTGCTGCCATGGTGAAGTGAGGTTAAAAAATACTTCACTTACAATACTATCAAAATAAGAATAATTGTAAAGAGAATTCGCACATCTTGGATAAAATATTTCACAAAAAATATGAAACAATAAAAAATCTACATATTTTTTCAGGAAAATGTGCAACAATAATATCACATCACATATGAAAAAAATTAAAATCTATACCGACGGAAGTTGTTTGGGAAACCCTGGGGAAGGTGGATGGGGAGCCATTATTCAGTATGATGAAAAAGAAAAAATTCTCCAAGGTGGAGAAAAATACACGACAAATAATCGAATGGAGATGACAGCAATCATTGCCGCTCTCAACTGGACGAAAAAAAATATTATCCCTCCGGGCGAAGAAAAAAAATACCTGGTTGAAATATTTTCCGATTCAAGATTGGTTATCGATACGTTAACAAAACACTGGAAGAAGAAAATGAACACTGATTTATGGGCTATGATGGACGCAGCCAAAGAAGATCTCGAGTTAACATGGAATTGGGTAAAAGGTCACTCAACCAATGCCATGAATCAACGTGTTGATAAGATAGCAGTTGCTGAATCAAAGAAATTACAAAATCAAAAAACGAGAGACTAGGTCTCTCGTTCCAGAATTACAACGCGGAAAAATTATTTCAAAAGCTCATCAAGCTTATCGAGGATTTTATCCTTGCTCTGGACACCAACGGTTCGATCGACAACCTCACCATTTTTGATAAAAAGGAGAGTGGGAATGCTTTGAATTCCAAATTTCTGAGCAACTTCCGGATTTTCATCGACATCGATCTTTCCAACACGAACTTTATCTCCATATTCTTCTGCAACCTCCTCAATGGTAGGGGCCATCATCTTACAAGGACCACACCAGACAGCGAAACAGTCTACAAGAACAGGTATCGATGATTTCATCGCTTCTGCATCAAAATTTGCATCAGTAAAAGTAAATTCAGCCATAAGGGAAGGGGTTAAGTGCTTGAGGATTATATATCAAAATCAGGTAGGGCGAAATAGATTCACCATCTATCTCATTTATTCTGCCAATTCAGAGGTATTTTGGGTGTTCTGAGAGATTTTAGCCTTAGCAATAACACGTTCGAAGTTTCGAGCGAAGAGTTCAGGAAGAATGGAAGGGCATCGAGCTAAAAACGAGCTACGTAAAATTCGAAGGAATGATAACTTGCGAATGGCGTATTTGTAGATAGAATTTTTCAATTCGCGTTTGTCCTTATAAAGAGGGTCTGGAACAAAGTTAAGAAGAAGGCATGCTTGATTGATTTCAAGTACTTTTCGAGCAATTTGATCTTCTGGGACACCTCGCTCCATAGTAATACGGAAAAAATACGTATCCTGAACTTTTCTGAGATCTTTTTCATAGCTACCGAGGGTGCATGCCATAACATTGTCAGCGGTTAGGGCGAATATAACCATAAATCGATATACATCCTTTTTTCCATCAGAAACACAAAGCCCAACAAAGAGATGATCATCATCAACTCGATTTCTAAGGGGTTCGATCGACTTTGCATATGCCTCATCCTTAAAAACACAATCTATGATTTTAGTACCAAGATCTTTGTCAATTTTGTTAATATCTTTCATTCGAACAGCTCTTCCGTGCCTCATAAAATGAGCAAGCTTCACAAGTTTTTCTTTTGGAAATTCAATAAAGAGATATTCAAATTGATCAATGACCGCTTGATACATGCGACTCATTTGAGCATAGAACTGTTCCTGGAATTCTTCATAGGTATTTCCAAATTGAGAAAGAAGAACAACAGTGCCATTATCCATAGTGACTTTGAATAAGTACTCGTCATCATCAAAATCCTGCATTTGCATGAAATTGAAAGAAAGGGAAAAAGCATCATATTCTTCAGGAACAACGACAACGCTCTCCTCGTAAAGACGAATATGTGCTCGGCCTTTTCCAAGATCACGATCAGTCTCATTTGATCGCTCAAAGTAAGCATCGAACTCGTGAATAAGTTTTCCTTGTTTGAGAAAGAGTGCATCAATGAGAAATGCGTTCCGTGCGCTATAGAGGTCTTTCACAAGCTGTCCAATGAGGCTTCCAATGTGGGACAACTCAAAATGATCTTTTCCAAACGTAATGAGTGAAATGGTGTCACCCTGGACAGTGATTTCTTTTACATCAGAAAAATAGAGTATTTCACCTCGATCTTGGGCGCCTTTTCCGCGAAGTCGGAAACCCTTATCGATTAAAATAATCTCGCCCTCCTTTTCGAGGAGAACACGTCCCGCAAGGTTAACCTTGCGAAACCGTACATTATAAGAAAGAGACATGTAAAAAAGTGAACAGCCAAGGAAAGCGAATCTGAAAACGGAAATTTCCCCTTGAGGAAAAGCATCTCTACTATACCAACTTCTAGCTATCTTGTAAAGAAAATAGAGTAGATCAAAGCCGTATTCTGGCCTATTATCAAAATCCAATGAGCTTCAAAAACACCCTCATATTCGGATTTTTTATGGCATGTCTTCTGGGTGTAAAAACCACAGAATTTGAGACGATGCAGCGTACCTATATTCCAATGCTCACATTTGGGGATGGAGGGGTGTTTCAAATGGACAAGGCTCTTCAGGCATCACTAAGTCTCGAGACAAGTCCATATGATTCCTATAAGGAGTCGATTTCTGATGTTGTTCGACCAAAAATCGCCTTCTCAGGAGTTGGTTTGACGTGGAATGAGTATATTCCGGAAAAAACACGAGGCACGATATATATTCGATTACTTCAGGACGGTGTGTGGAGTGATTGGATAGAGGCTCCCCGGGATATTGACCACAAAAATGATGATGAAAAAGATCTGGGGCCAGATGGTCTTCAAGATGCGTTTCTTCCAGTAAATCGATCAGATGCTTATCAATACAAGGTGGTATTGCAAGGAAATGGAAAAGATACGCCAACGATGAAGAATATACGCGTTACAGTTATAAATGCGGAGGACTCACCAGAAGTAGTGGCTCAGTCGCATCTGGCGGCACAAATTACGCAGGATATGATCGCACCTGATCGAGTGCAGGTTATTTCTCGTGGTCAATGGGGTGCAGATGAGAGTCTCCGCGTATACCACGGAGATTTGCCAGAAGCGCCGGTGCAAAAGCTTGATCCAGATTATCAGGATAAGTTTTCTGATGAACTTCAGATTGTGAGAAAAATAACAGTAAATGAAAAAGGAGAGCTTTTATCATGGCCACAGGAGTATCCGGCAAAAATATCAAAGATTATTGTTCATCACACTGCCTCAACGGCAAATCTTGATAATCCAAAAAAAGCAATCAGGGACATATATTCTTGGCATACGAAAGGAAGGGGCTGGGGAGACATTGGGTATAACTACATCATTGATCCATACGGAAATATTTATGAAGGTCGCGCCGGTGGGGAGATGGTGGTTGGCGCGCATGCCGGAAAAGCGAATACTGGATCGATCGGAATTTCAGTTATGGGAAATTATGAAACAGGGGATGTATCAGAAAAATCACTAGTAGCACTGACAAGGCTTATTTCCGAAAAAACAAAGATTCATGGTATTGATCCGACGGGACGATCAGCATTTCGCGGGCAGACAACAGCAAATGTTCTCGGTCATCGAGATGTGATGTCAACATCGTGCCCAGGAAAGAATCTGTATGATAAATTGCCTCTCGTTGCTCAACTAGCAAAATCATCAATAAAGACAACTGTGGAAGACACCGGATTTAAGAAGCAAAAAGAAAAAGGTTATGATTTTGATGATATAAGTGGACTTTTGTATGTTGATCTCAATCCAGAACAGGTAAAAAATGTAACTATCACACTTAAAAATACAGGAACTGCAGCATGGGACGAGAACACATCAGTGGTGGTAAACGACGTAAGCGCTATAAAGGAATTTATGCAGGTACAGACACCTCCAGGTCGCATAACATTTCCAATGAGTGGCGCACATGTTGTCTATCCAGGCAACACGGCAACTTTTACAGTGACATTGATAGGTGGATTCAAGAGTAGCATGAGAACAATAAGTATTGTTCCGATTATTAACGGAAAAGTGAAGCTGAACAAGCGTATGGAATTATCAGTACAAACAACACCAGCTCAGTTTACGTATGATGTAGTGTCAATTTCTAGCGTACCAGCCGTTATGAAATCAGGAGAAAAATTCATCGTAACTGCTGATCTTAGAAATACTGGAAATGTGAGCTGGCAAAACAAAGGAAGTAAGACGGTGAAGATCGGTACGGAGAGGGCGCGCGATCGAGCAACGTTATTTATGACGCCACCATCCGCGCGCGCCGGCCTTTTGACACAAGACGTGGTTCGTCCTGGTGAAGTAGGTCATTTTATACTAAACCTTACAGCCCCGAAGACAGCAGGTAACTATGAAGAGCACTTTGCGCCAGTTGTTGAGGGAATAACATGGATGACAGACAAAAATATCGCTTTCAGCACATTTGTATATGAAAAAGACATTGCTGCTGAATCCACAGGTATGGCGCAAATAGATGCATTTCCAAATTCGACCCAAGTAGCGACAATAAAACTCAAAAACGTTGGTGGAACAACATGGAATTTCCAGAACGTTCCTCAGTTCAGAAAAACAGGAGCTTCTCGTCTCAAAATTCTTTCATCATCCATGCAGGATCAAGAAGTAAAACCGGGAGCTACAGGTACATTTATAGTTCAGGTTGCAGTTCCGTCTGGATTCAAGATCGGGAAAATAAAAGCAGATGCATATATTGGCTCTGTTAGGGCAACATCGAGACCAGTAACTATAAATGCTAAAAAGGTTTCAATAATTCAAACGCCTCCATCGCCAATATTGAATACGTCACCATTTACACCGATTCCAACAGTGCAGACATCGCAGTCACAAAGTATATCCTCCGGCTCTTCAGATGTCTCAAAAGGAAATAATGTTCGGGTGCTTCTCGGTTTTTCAGGAACACCGATTGTCTCGGGAAACGGATCCTTCACAGTAAAGTCGGGATCGTACTCGGCAAGCTTTCAAAGAGATACTAAGGTTACTATTCAGCCGCAAAATGGGGTATACGAAATTCTTGCCAATAATTTCTTTCAAATAGTAGATAATCCCGTTCAGGTTATTCCAGATGCTGGAACAATACTTCGTGTTGATAACTGGGAACGCCGCGCGAGTTGGGACAACTCTATCAATGATAATGAGTTCCGCGGCACCCTCGAGGTTCGCACAGACGGTGGGGCGCCAATTGTCATTAACGAACTTCCAATCGAAGATTATCTCAAAGGCCTGGCAGAAACCCTCAACGGCGATCCAGTAGAAAAGAAAAAAGCTATTACGATAGCTGCTAGAAACTATGTTTTGTACTATTCAACAGTTGGAAAGGGTACGAAGTTTCCAGGAAAGCCATATGATGTCGATGACGACCCAGCACACTCTCAGAAGTACACAGGATATGGTTATGAAAAACGTTCTCCGAACTCAGTTGCAACCGTCGACGCAACTCGAGGAATAGTCATTAAATACAAGGGGCAAGTCGTCCGTGCACCATATTTTTCATCGGACACTGGTCGAACGATAAGCGCTGCGAGCGCATGGGGCTGGAAAGGTGCTGACTTCCTCTCAAGCGTTGATGATCCGTATTGTGCAGGCATGAAACAGGCGGGTCATGGTGTAGGTATGAGTGGCTGTGGATCGCTTGGGATGGCCAAAAACGGAAAAACATATGAAGATATTCTTCACTATTATTATCAGAACGTCACGATCGAAAAAGTGTACTAACGGTAAAAAAATGCTAAGCTGTCCGTAGCATATTTTCTGTTTTTTTACCCTCATACGCATGTACACTCTCGCCCTCGATACTACCGGTTACAAGATTCACCTTGTTCTTCTCAAGAATGATGCCATT
>JBBIGU010000012.1:0-35342 GCA_037447365.1 Candidatus Peregrinibacteria bacterium
GGAGCACTTGGAAATCCAAATTATCTTGCTGTATATCTGACAGGCATTTTTCCTTTTCTCGGTTTGTTTTTTTCGAGTACGTCTCGATTGAGTCGCGTAGTTTCTGTAGTTGCATCACTCCTTCTTTTGGTGGTGCTTTTTTTGACTGGATCTCGCAGTGCCTGGTTAAGTTTACTTCTTGGCTTATTGTTTGTTTCCATTCTCATTATCTTAAAAAAGAAGAGCTGGAGGATGTTTATTGTTATGACTTCTGTTGTAGCTATTGTGACAGGTATTTTTCTCTTTCAGTTGTATCAGAATACACAGCTTTTCCATCGCTTTTCTCTTACCAAAGATAATGTTGGTTCCGTTTCCACAAGGCTCTATCTTCAAAAAGCTGGTTTGCAGCTATTTCTTGAGCGACCGATTTTCGGCACGGGACAGGAGTTAGTTGTTAACAATATCGAACCGTATTTGCCTGAGTATTTAAAGTCGAATGATGTGTTTTATATTGATCGTACGCATAATGAGTTTCTCGATGTTCTTGTCATGCAGGGTGCAGTTGGATTTTTGGCTTATATGATCTTTTGGGGAGTTTTATTATGGAGAGCGTGTCGATATTATGTACGATCTTCGGGTGATAATGCTGTTTTGTTCTCGATTGCTGGAATTGTTATTATTCATTTGAACTATGCTATGAATTTTGCTGTTATTTCAGCGAATATTCTTCTCTATCTTTTTGCAGGATATGTGGTCGCGAGACAAAAATTTTCTCAAGATCCGTACCAAAAAGTTGTCAATCAAAATAGAATCTTGTAAAGTAGTCGTACTACTCCTTACTCATTTTTCATGAATAAAAAATCTTATATTGCTATCTCAACCGTTGCGGTTGTGGTAGTTGCTGCTGTTGCACTTGGTGCACAGGGCCGTTTTTTCAAGGGAGATTATTGGGGTACTCCACCACTCAGCTCTCCGGTTAGTGCTACGAAACCTTTGAGCGTTGTGAACATGGTGACACCACCAGGATGGTCAAAAGGTCCTCTTCTTACAAAAGATCAGGTTGTGAAGGCGGGTTCGTCTGGACAGACGGTTCTTTCTGCTGAAGTTCTTCCTGTTAAAGATTTGCCAGCTGGTAATCAGCAGCCATGGATCAAGCGAATTCAGTTTGCAGATTTGATCGAAAAGACACTGGGAGTGAATCCAACACTTACTGGTACAGATACTCCTGTTTGTCAGCAGAAAGTTGTTGATCTTGGATTGAGAATCCTGGGTGCAACTTCGACCACTTCACGAAAAGTTATCTGTTATGTCGTTATGAAAGGTATTATGCCAACACTTTCTGTCCCAACGAAGAACTCATTCTATGGTGGACAGAATATCTCACGTGTTGTCGCTGCTGGAATGCTCCAGAGAGCATTTGATCCAACGGCTGAGTCACAGAAGCCACAGTCATATTATGTTGATATGATTCCTGGTTATTATGATAAGGATGTTTATACTGACGTCAGTCCATATATGTGGAGTGTCTACTGGCTTGCTGCGGTTGATTCTAGTGATGTTGAGCCATGGGCTGGTAAGCAGTTTAGACCATACGATTCACTTACTATTCCAGAAGCAATGACTTGGTTGAAGGCTCTTTATAATCACCTTCCAAAGTCTGGATGGATTAAGTAGTTGAAGAGGAGTTGATATTTATGATTTGAAATTTTAGAGATTTTGAGGCCCCGGGTTGAAAAACCCGGGGCCTTTTGTTTTAACTTTATAATCTCGTGTTACAATATCTCCATGATCTTTCTTGTTTTCTTTATTCTGTTTTTCGAGGTGTGGTTTGGTGGTTTTGGTTCAGCTGGTTTGCAGGCGGATCTTCTTGCTCATTCTCCGGTTCGAACATCAATTTCCGAGCTCCAGATTGCCCTGAAAGATCAGCAACACACATTCCAGGTAGACGTTGCTCGTACCGATGCTGAACTTGAAAAAGGCCTTATGTATCGAACGTCGATGCCTGCAGATCATGGGATGCTCTTCGTTTTCAAAGACGATGCAACTCGAACCTTTTGGATGAAAAATACACTCATTCCGCTTGATATGATTTTTGCTGATGCAGATGGGAAAATTACCACTATTTTGACCAATGTTCCTCCATGTAAGCTTCCGGAAAATCAGTCTCGTAACTGTCCAGTATATCCTTCTCAAAAACCTTCCAGGTACGTTTTGGAGCTTAATGCAGGCATTTCTGATCAGCTTGGTCTTCGTAATGGTGATCAGCTTTTTCTTCCCACATCCCTGAAAGAGATTTTGTGAAGTCTGTCTCGTATGCTAATATGAGGGCGTTATGACACAGAAAATCATCAAACTCTTCTCTGGTAGCTCGCATCCTGCTTTGGCGCAGGAGGTTGCTCATCAGCTGAAAATTGAGGTTTCTGAGACGATTAACAATCGTTTTGCTAATGGAGAGATCTACATCCGCCCAGTTGAGACGGTTCGAGGCGATGATGTTTTTGTGATTCAGACATGTACTGATCGTGTGAATGAGGAGCTCATGGAGCTCTTTATTTTGCTCGACTCTCTCAAGCGTTCGTTCGCTGGAAAGATTCACGTTGTAATTCCGCATTATGGATATGCTCGTCAAGATCGTGTCGCGCAGCCACGTGAGCCGATTACTGCAAAGCTTATTGCCGATTTGATTTCTGCAGCTGGTGCCGATCACGTCATTACGATGGCGCTTCACTCTGATCAAGAGCAGGGATTTTTCAACTTCCCAGTAGACAATCTCAATCCTCGAAAACTTTTCGTCGACTATTTCAAAAAGAAGAAACTCAAAGATCTGATCATCGTTAGTACAGATGCTGGTGGCGCTAAAGACGTCAAAAAGTTTGCCGACATGTGTGGTGTTGATTTCGCGCTTGTTCATAAGACTCGTCCAAAGGCGAACGTCTCAGAAGTTTTGCACGTCGTTGGTGAAGTTGAAGGCAAGACCTGTTTGATTTATGACGACATGATTGATACTGGTGGAAGTGTGGTGAATGCCGCAAAAGCACTTCGTCAACGTGGTGCAAATAAAGATATGTATTTGGCTGCAGTTCATCCTGTATTTTCTGATCCATGTGTCGCTCGTCTCAAGGAGGCTGGATTCAAGGAAGTTGTTGTTTCTAATACGATTCCACTTCCTGCCACTAAGAGATTTAAAGGCCTTACCGTTCTTTCTGTGGCCCCACTTCTCGCACAGATCATTCAGAATGTTCATGACTCAAAGTCAGTGACCAAGGTTTTTGACTCATAGTTTTGCTTTCCATAAGCTCATTTCTGGCTTTTTACCTTATTTTCTGCTATACTATATACTATGATTTATCTTGGTTCTGATCATGCCGGTTACGATTTGAAAAATATTCTGAAGGACTTTTTGCAACAGGAGCTCAAGGTTGAATTTCTTGATCTTGGAGTTTTTTCGACTGACTCGATGGATTATCCGGATATTGCCCGCGAAGTTGCTGAAAAGGTTTCTGAGAATCAGGCAACGGGCGACAAGGGAATTCTTGTCTGCGGAACGGGAACTGGTATGTGTATCGTCGCAAATAAACTTGATGGTGTTCGTGCCGCTCCAGCTGTGAATGAACAAATGGCAGAGATGGCGCGTCGTCACAACGATGCAAATGTTATCTGTCTTGGCTCACGATTGATCGATGCTGATATGGCCAAGAAGCTTGTGAAGATTTTTGTTGAGACGAAATTTGATGCCGAGGAAAGGCATCAGCGACGAGTTGATAAAATTACTCAGATCGAAAAAAATCGAAAATAAAAAATAAAGTCGCATACATAAAAAATCTCATACATATGCCACGTTCATCCCTTCCAACTCTCATTGCTCCATCTATTCTTTCTGCGGATTTTGGAAAGATTAATGAAGAGATTGCCACCATTGATATGGATAGCGATCTGATTCATGTCGATGTTATGGATGGTCATTTCGTTCCAAATATTACGTTTGGTCCGGGGCAAGTTGGGAAAATGCGTGCAAGGAAACCATTCGATGTTCACCTCATGATCGAAAATCCGGATCGGTATTTGAAGGATTTTGCTGATGGCGTGATGAAGGCGGTTGGATCGGAACTCTACAAAGAGAGTTATCTCGTGGTTCATCAGGAGACGACCAAGCATTTGCATCGAACTATTCAGCTTATTAAGTCACTTGGCATGAAGGCGGGTGTTGCTCTCAATCCAGCAACCCCTTGGGATACGGTTGAGGCGGTTCTTGGAGACGTGGATATGGTTCTTTGTATGACGGTTAATCCTGGTTTTGGGGGGCAGAAATTCATCGAGTCGGTAATGCCAAAAGTTGCAAAGCTGCGTGAGCTTCGACCGGATTTGAATATTGAGGTCGATGGCGGTATTAATGATCAGACGGTAAAAATAGCTCTTGAAGCTGGTGCTAATATTTTTGTCGCCGGCAACTATGTCTTTAGTTCAGAAAATCGAAAAACAGCTTTAAATAGCTTACGATAAGTTTATTGCTTTGAAGCAGCACTTGTTTGACAAAAGTGATTATTTGTAATACTGTAATCGCCTTTTATCTTTGTCCATGGGACCAAGGGGAAAAACATTATCTTTGCAGCATCTTCTTATTGAGGCTCGACACTCCTCCGCTGGTTTAAACATGTCTGCATCTTCACGTCCTCCTGATCTTCAAACTTTTGACCAAGTTTTTTATTCTCGTCTTGTCGATCTCGTCCGGCAACGTTTTCCCGATATATCTCCTGAAAAATTTCACAATCATCTTCGTCCGGCAATAGATTTTTTCCATTCTATTTGCCAAATGTCTCCATCGCATACCCTTTTTGGCAAACAACTTTCTCAAACGAATTCTGATATTCGATCTCGGATCGACGCTCTAGCTTCTTCTTTTGCAAGCTATGTGGTTGAAGTTGAGAAAGAAGTTCTCTTTCTTGAAGATAGAGTTTCTTATTTTCCTGAATATCAGAAACACTTTCCTCAAGATTCTTTTCAGAGAATTCGTAATGCTGCCTATCTTGCTTTTATTTGCCACTATGGTCAAGAACGTAAGAGTGAAATTGGTCCTGATGGCAAACCTTTGCCATATATCACCCATCCCATTCGGGCTGCGTTCAATGTTCAGATGCGTCAGCTTGGCCTCATGTCCGAAGAGACTCTTTCGGCGACACTTCTTCATGATGTTTTTGAAGACATTAATAAGTCCTTTCCCGTTGCAACGTCAAAAATAGATCCTCGTTTACTTAGGCAGCGTCTCGTAAGGTTTATTGATACACATGTTCAGCCTCCCACCTCTCCAGATCGATCAGTGGCGAAAGTTACTCGTTTGATGGAAATGGTTGATAAAAAAAGTGCTGAGCAGATTTTTTTACGACCACCGGCAAATCGTACAGAGATTCTTATGGCTCTTTTGTATCATCTTTCGTCGCTTACTCCCGATGAATTTCAGCAGTATGCTCCGCATGTTCTCGCTATTAAATTATCAGATCGTGCTGATAATGGATCGACTATTCAGGGTCTTAACTCGCAGCGTTATGCAGCTATATGGCTTGAGACATGCTTTGTGTATCTTTGGCTTGCCGAATCACTTGGTATGCAAAGTTGTGCAGAGTGGCTTCGCGATCTTCTTCAGCATGTCCAGTTTGATGATCGTAAAAAAATGGAAACCGCGCGTGCTCAATCGGAGAATCTTCATCATATCCCCACTAAATTTTGTGATCGTATGTATGAAGAGATAGAAAAAAGGGGATTCGATCGCAAAGAACTTTTTATTGATTTTCGTCCAAGAGGTATTCGCGGAATTGATGTCGGATCTGAACGTGATAGCTTACTTGTCAGTAATGATCCTCAGCATCACGGTATTGCCTTTAACTATTTTGTAAATCTTGTTCCTGTTTGTGATGATCCAGATAGAAATTTAGAATTAGGAGTTGCTGTTGATACCATTATTAAAGAACTTTTTCCTGTTGATGTTGATGGGATTTTTGATGAGCAAAAGACATCATTTGGTAAGCAGTATACCTATCGTTCCGATCTTCCTGGAGGTGTCGTTTCTCTTGGTGATTTGCCTCAAGATCAACAGAAATTTGGCTATGCCGTGACCCGCGTTTTTACTGATCGCTCTGAGTTTATTCAATCATGTGGAAAACTTCATGGTGCGCAGCTTTTGAATGATCGAGATGCAAGGAAAAAATTAGTACGTCTTCAGCATACTTTGTCGTCATATGTTGAAGGTCCTATTCGAACTATTTTTCAGATTGATGAGGCATCGGATGCACGTCGATTGTTTAATCTTGTCCAGCCTCGTATTCGTAGAAAAATCAAAAGGACGCTTCAGGTTGAAGATACGATGCCCGTTCGCTCAATGACTCCTCAAGAGCGAGCCGTACTTTTGCCATCGGTATATGCATCATTTTATTGTTTTTTTGCGAGTCACAAAGAGCAGGTATCTCTTGTAAATCAGGACGATCCTTCTGGAAGGTATATGTCTGCCTATCTTCCTGCAAATGCCCCTGTTCTAGCCTCTCTTCTCGGTATGGATATCACAGCCCTTCTCTCTCGTCCGTTATATGCGGAAGTGGAACGGAGTCTTGTTGGTCAGGATAAACCTTCAACAGGCGATTGTCAGGATTTGTGGGATAAAGATGATTTTGATGCCATTCAAGATCCAGATGATTTTGATTGTACACCTTTTGCTGATGACTCTTCGGCCGGAGTATTACGTTATCAGGTTGATCGAGGAAGATTGGATATCCGTCCTGCCATGTTTCTCCTTGCTCGATTTCAGAAGCTTGTGCACCGTGGTCTTAATGATGTTGTCCAGCGTAGTGGCATTACCGGAGAGGTTCCAGAATCTGTTGCCCAGATTGGCATGGATTACGATCATTAAAGTGGCAAGATAGCTCTTGCCTAAAGGCGAAACTCCATTTAAGATACGCTGGCAGTTAGTACATATAGGCCGCTTCATATACATGCGCTCGTAGCTCAGGGGATAGAGCATCAGCTTGCGGAGCTGGTGGCCGCAGGTTCGAATCCTGCCGGGCGCACCATTTTTGTTAGTTGTTTCCTTTTTCATGAGCTAGGCTCTGTAGTTAGACTTCCATTTTTGGTTTTTTGCAATGCGGATCGAGTTGAGTTTTGCTCTTTCGTTTGCATAGAAGTCCACGTTTGTTACTATAAGCCTACGGTGAAAAAAATACTCTCTACAGTTACGGCTCTTTCCCTCTTGTGCGTGATGATTCCTGGAGTTGTTTTTGCTCAGCAGGTTCAACAAAATGCACCAGCTAGTTCCGTTGTTCCGAATGAACTTGGACGAATTCCTATTTTAGAATATCACCAGGTTGGTCCAAAAGGGGATCGATGGACTCGATCATTTGATGATTTTCGTAAGGACCTTGAGTGGCTCTATAATAATGATTATCGAGCGATCTCAATGCAGGATTTCATGAATCAGCGCATCACAATTCCTTTTGGAAAAAAGCCTGTTGTGTTCACATTTGACGATGGGGGATATACTCAGATGAATTTCAAAGATGGAAAAGTCGATCCGTATACGGCAATTGGCATTATGGATGATTTTTTGAAAATACACCCGGACTTTGGCTCGGCTGCGATTTTTTATATCAATAGGAATCCTTTTAAGCTAACTCCGCAGAC
Organism: Candidatus Peregrinibacteria bacterium; assembly: GCA_037447365.1. GTDB lineage: Bacteria > Patescibacteriota > Gracilibacteria > UBA1369 > UBA12463 > CALREA01. Next base: position 7,642 of record JBBIGU010000012.1, read on the forward strand.
CAAAGAGGCACTTCAGTATTTATTGGATACTGGTCGCGAGATCGGAAATCACACTTTTACACATGCCAATTTGTCCCTTACTGATGGAGCTGGGGCAATGTCCGAGATTCAAAAAGAAGAAGATTATATTCGAAGTTTTGGACTTCGTGATTTTCCACTTGATAGCATTGCTTATCCGTTTGGCGGGGTTCCAAAAGGTGCTGCCCTTGCTGCTGCGTCGAAGAAGTTCCGACTCGGTTTACTTGTTGGAGCTGATCCTGCTTGGGTTCCATATCATTCGAAATATGTCGCTATGGCTGTTCCTCGTATTCAGGCGGTTGATGATGAGTGGGTGCGTTGGTTCAAGAGAAAGAAGGGGAATGTTGCTCGACAAATTAATCCTGAAATTTTTCAACCATACGTCAGTGATGGAAATTCAGAAACTATGACGGCAGTTGACATGAAGGGCCTTGCAAAAGACAGGTTGCGTTCTGGACTTGTTGCGCAGACTTGGAACGGTCAGGTTCCTTCTGAGATAGCTGCTCAGATGTCCGTATCGGCTGTTCCTGTTGTTGCCGCTTCGGTTCCAGCCACTCAGATCCCTCAACAAGTCGAGTCTGCTCCGGTGAGTCCGATTGTTGCCCCACCTCCACGCCCTACGTATCCTTATGACGAGTGTAATGATTCCGAGGCCGATACTTATATTAATTATAAGAAAAAGGGTCTTCTCACGGCCCCAGTCGCTTCGGGATGGAGCTGGAATTATGTCGCAAGTCACGACCTTCTCGTTCGTCACTGGGTGAATCTTTTGAAGAAGAGGGTTAATATCCGAAGGGGGATCTATTTTACCGGCTCTACTGCTGGCAATAAGACTTTGTATGATAAGCTTTCGGATCGCCTGGTTGCTTCTGGTGGAAATATGGTTGTCGCTGATTTTGATGAGTCAGCAGGTTCTTTAACGTATGGAAAATCTGATCAGCAACCACTTCTCAAGGATATGCGTCAGTTTGTTCAAGATATGAAATCAAAAGGAATCTATGTGGTTGCACGTATTGTTTCATTCAAAGAACGACGTGTTCTTTTTGCTCGTCCAGATCTCGCTATTCAGTCCAGCGGAGGAGGTGCTTGGAAAGACAATAAGGGTGCTGCATGGCTTGATCCGTCGAATCCGGACACGATTCAGTATGTCATCGATATGGCAAAAGAGGCTGCTGCGATGGGTGCTGACGAGGTGCAGTTTGATTATGTTCGTTTTCCAACAGAGGGAAATTTGGCTTCTACAAGGTTTAAATACGATCCATCGAAAAAACAAAAGTGGGAGGTTATTCGTGACTTTATGCGAGAGGCTCGTAAGCAGACTATTCCTACTGGCGTGAAGTTGAGTGCCGATATTTTTGGTATTGTTGGCTGGCAGAAGGGTTATGACGCGAAAACAACCGGTCAGAGAATTGAGTGTATCGCTCCATATCTCGATGTGATTTATCCAATGGGATATCCTTCACACTTTGGTCCTGGTTTCGGTGGTCACAAAAATCCTGCAGATGAGCCGTACTTTTTCACCTGGCAGACTGCGAAATATTTTGTGGAGTACGCCGAGGGTACCGAGGCGGCAATCAGACCATGGCTCCAATCATTTACCTACCGCGTTACCATTCCTTACAATAGTGATTATATTTATCAACAGATGAAGGGTGCACGCGATGCCGGAGGTGACGGATTTGTTTCTTGGAATGCGAGTAATGTTTATGACATCAACTGGCCGGCGATTGGGAAATAATGCTTTGTAAGCCTTTTAGTCCCTTGCTTTAGCCAATAAACATGGTACAATGAGTTGCCATGGAATTTAAGCTTGTTACAAAATTTGAGCCGCGAGGTGATCAGCCTGCAGCGATTGATAAGTTGGTAAAAAATGCCAAATCCGGTATACGTGACCAGGTTCTTCTTGGCGCTACGGGTACCGGTAAGACATTTGTCATGGCCCAGGCTATTCAGAAACTTCAAAAGCCGACACTTATCCTCGCTCACAACAAAACGCTTACCGCCCAGCTCTGCACAGAGTTCAAGGAGCTCTTTCCGAATAATGCTGTGAGCTACTTTGTTTCATACTATGATTATTATCAGCCGGAGGCGTATATGCCGTCGACTGATACCTATATCGAAAAAGATGCATCGATCAATGAAGAGATTGAAAAATTTCGACATGCTGCGACCGTTAACTTACTTACGCGACCAGATACGCTTATTGTCGCTTCAGTATCGTGTATTTACGGTTTGGGTGATGTAGCGTCTTATACTCAACTTGCAATTGAATTGAAGGTTGGAGAAGAGCGTAAGCGAGATAAACTGTTACGTCATCTTACGGATATTCAGTATCGACGAAGTGATTTGGAATTTAAACAGGGCATGTTTCATGTGCTTGGTGATAGTGTGGAAATTTTTCCACCACACAAAGATACTGTGTATCGTGTTGAATTCTTTGGAGATGAAATTGAAAAAATTGCTGAAGTTGATGCGATTACCGGAGAGGTGATTGCTGATTTGAAGTCGGTAACAATATTTCCTGCAAAACACGACGTATCAACTCCTGAAAAAATAAAGGGTGCTGTTGAACGAATTCGTGCCGACTTGGATTTGCGATACAAAGAACTGCTTTCGATGGGAAAAATCGTAGAGGCAGAACGAATCAAAACTCGTACAGAGTATGATATCGAGCTACTCCTTGAAACGGGATACTGCAGCGGAATTGAGAATTATACGAGATACCTCGGTGATCGTGAACCTGGTCAGCAAAGTCCGACACTTTTGGACTACTTCCCAGATGACTTTTTGCTCATCGTGGATGAGTCACATATTACGATTCCGCAGATCGGCGGTATGTACAATGGTAACTACTCGCGAAAACAGACACTTGTAGATTATGGCTTCCGTTTGCCATCAGCCCATGATAACAGACCTTTGAAGTTTGAAGAGTTTGAGAAACATATTAATCAAGCAATATATGTGTCGGCTACACCCGCGAAGTATGAGATGGCACAGGTCAAAAATGATCCGGAAAAAATTGTTGAGTTAATTATTCGTCCAACAGGACTTGTAGATCCAGTTGTTGAGGTTCGCCCAACAAAGCATCAAATCGATGACATCCTCAATGAAATTCAGGCTAGAAATAAAGCTGGAGAACGTACGCTTATTACGACACTTACGAAGCGTTCAGCTGAAGATCTTACCGAGTTCTTGGTTGATGCTGGAATCAAGGTGAAGTATCTTCACTCGGATATTGATACGATGGAACGTATTGAAATTCTGCGTGATTTGCGACTCGGCGTCCTCGATGTCGTTGTTGGTATTAACTTACTTCGAGAAGGTTTGGATCTTCCAGAAGTTTCATTTATTGCCATTTTGGATGCGGATAAGGAGGGCTTCTTACGTTCGACACCAGCGCTTATTCAGACGATTGGACGTGCTGCGCGTAATATTAATGGAACGGTTGTTATGTATGCTGATCGTGTGACTGCTGCGATGAAGGGTGCGCTTGAGGAGACCGATCGTCGTCGTGCTATTCAGGTCGCTTACAATAAAAAACATGGTATTACTCCACAGACCATTATCAAGGCAATTAAGGATATTGCCATGGGTCGCAAGAAAGAAGATACCAAGAAGTTCGATGCGAAAAAGATTCCAAAACAAGAAATTGCTCAGGTTATTCACATGCTTGAATCTCAGATGGAGCTTGCCTCTGAAAACCTTGAGTTCGAAAAAGCCGCAGAGCTTCGCGATCAAATCGAGGAACTCAACAAGGTAAAAGGCTAGATCTTATCCAGCAATCTCCACTCCGTCCGGTAATGAATCGATGAAGGTTTGACCGTACTTTTTTTTGAGCAGACGATTGTCAAAGATGAAGAGATTTCGTGGTCCCGAGAGGGGATTTTTGAGGAACTGATTGAGCATTCCAAGAAATCGAATAATTGTTTCTGGGAGCGCATATTCTGTAAATGGATCCATGTACCGCGCTGATTGCATTTGAATGACAGGGTCAGATGGTGGATCAAAAGGAATCTTCTGGAATATGAGATTTTCGCATGGAAGTTTTGTGAGTTCGAGTTTTTCCAAAAATGCGAGTGTTCCGTAGAGTGCCATGTGCTCCGAGTCGGCGATGTATTTTTCAATAATCTTTCCGCGACCACCGCTGAAATCCTGTGCTAGGAGCTGAATATTTTCATTTTTGAGATTTGTTGCCTGAGCGTAGTAAGCGAGGTGTAAGATTCTTTTTGAGGAAAAAATAGCAACAGTCCTTCCAGGAGTTTGCTTGACGATATTTTGCATGAGCGCGTTGGCATGCATCATATAGTCGGATTTTTCTTGATCTGGAAGCGAAGAAGGGATGATAACCTTGAGTCTTTTTGCAATGACTGGATTCATCGGTACGACGTATTCTTGTGCACTTTCTTCGATTTTTAGCCGGTCTCGTATGTAGTCGAATGACTTGGCTACCCGCATTGTTGACGAAATAAAAATGCGCGATGTTTGTTCCTGGAAAAAATCTTTTCTCCAGAGTGTATCCATTGTTTGAATTGGCATGTATCTGAGACGAATTTGCTCTTCATGATTTTGGAAAATAGTCGCTGTTGCACCAGATTCATCGCCACTGAAGAGCTCTTCGATGACACTTAGCTCTTCTAGAAGTTCTCCATATGTTGCTGGATTTTCATCAAAAATATTTTTTACATGTTCGACGAGTCCCTTGTAGAGATCTCGTATCTGACTCCATTCCTTTGTTTGCTTATGTGCATTTTGAATGACAAGCGTCTCAAATGGTTGCTCCGTGAATTTTTTGAAGAGTACGCTTAGCATACCAAAGAAAAATTCAAGGGTTTGTGTAATGTCACTTGGAATATTGTTTTTTTCAAGTATGTAATCAAGAGAAAGTGTTTTTGCTGTAGCGTTTAAGACATGTTTTTCAAATAGATGTGCCTCGCATACAATGAGGCTTTTGATATTCTTGAGATGATTCGTTGGGCTCATAATTTCTTTCGCAAGTGCGCGATGGTAGCAAACCAGAACCTTCGCTTTTTCCTCTTTTTGATAGGCTTTTTGGAGGTATGGCTCATTCTTGATATCACATCTCCATGGATTGATATTTACCATTTCCCATTTTCGAAATTCTTCTCCAGTGCATGATATTTCATCTTGTTCTCCATTCTCGCTGTAGCTACTCCAGATATATATTTTTGTCATGAAACAGGCTTCTTCGAATGAGATATTTTCTTTGCTCATGTATGCCTGGAGTCGTTTAGGTGAGAGATATTTTTGCATTTCTTTTACAAGAACAATATCGCTTTCACCATATTTTTTTTGAAAGTCAGGAAAAACGTTGCGGAAGAGAATTTCTTGAAGATGTGTACTTCCTACACTTACGAGTGTTTTTTCTTTAGTCTTGTCGTGATGCCTAAGGATGGCTTTTGCAAGACCATTGTATTTACCATTTCCAATACCTGCCTCAAGCAAGAGTATTTCTTTTTTCTCTATGGCGCTATAAATCACATTTTCAATTTCCTTTTCCTTGTCGCTTGTAATGAGATTTTTTTGTTCTTTGATGAGCACAGGCTCTTCTTCATATGTTCCACCTATCTTTCCATTTTGAAATAAGTTTGCAACGTGTGGCGCATTGATATGAAACACGTTTCGAATGGTTTCGTGCATTTCTGGAGGCAACGTCTGGATTTTTTTGAGAATTTTTTGAAAAAGTTTTGCGCAGGCAATTGTGTCACTGAGGGCTCTGTGGTCTTGTTTTTCTGCAATTCCAAATGCTGCCGAAATTGTCTCGAGACTGTAGGATGGCAATTTCGGATAGATCATATTTGTCAGCGGAAGTGTATCGAATTCCGGATTTTTCAAATCAAATCCTTTGTTTCGAAGGAAGGTTGTATCGAATGTAATGTTGTGACCAACAATAGGGTAGTCTCCAATAAAATCGAGAATTTGCTGTTTCATCGACTGTAACGTTGGTGCATTCGCTACGTCTTTATCTTGAATTCCTGTGATATGCGTCACGATTTCCGGAATAACCCTTCCCGGATTTACCAATGTCTGGAATGTATCGTAAATCTGATTTTCGTCGAAACGAATCGCAGCAACCTCTATTGGGTCATCTGAGACAGGGTCAAAGCCGGTTGTTTCTAAATCGAGCGCAATGTACATCGTGCGCATTATATCAGCTTTTTTGCTTTTTTGAAGCCAGTTTTATAGGCCAACGAGCTTTCGCAATCTCTCGCCAATAGTTGCACGCATGAAGCTCATATCAACCACCCGTGGTTCATTGTATGCGATATGAGGTGTTGGGCCACCCGCAACTCCTCGGATTTCTCGGTATCGTTGTATAAAAGATCGAATTCTTTCTATGATATCTTCTTTTGAATGAATCTGTGTTTTGGCTTTTTCGTTGTGAATATTTTTTTCTGTATCTTGTATCCACTGATCTATTTCTGCAATTAACACGGCGTTTTCTGGTTTTTCTGGGATTCTCTTCTTGATGGCTCTTACTATTTCCATGAAGCATTCCATCATTTTCCTGAAGCTCTCTTCTATATTGAGCCTATGTTCCTTTCTCTGTTCAAATGGCTCTATTTGCCCCATGTCATAGTATATAAATTGCGGTTCTTTGTTGCCTAAGACTGCAATATTTCTGGCGACATTATCACTCAATGCAACTCCTTTTTTTGCTGCTTCTTTGAATACATGTAATGAGTTAAATACCAAACTATCTATATAGAGAGCGGGATTTTTTACCGGGCCCTCTAAATCGCTATCAACTGTTATGCTGTGTGGAACATACTCCTCCATAACAATTGGTACCTGTAATCTTGCATCACTTACACATACTCCGCGTGCATGAATTATCTTATAAAGATGAGGAACCATTGGAGATGTGAATTCTCTGCGAAATTCAAGTGTTTCTTCTACGCGATCTATTTCATATGGACCTGGAATTTTACATACAAAAGATCGTGGTCCTCTTTTTGTTTGTACGGTTATAAGGAGAACAACATTTTTCGTTGCCCGTTTTGGATGGAGATTTCTCACTTCCAATACGTCATTTGTTGATGGAATGGCCTGTGTCACTGCTTGAAATGCTCCTCTTACATTGATACTCGTATTTGATGAAAGATTTTCTTCAACTTCTTCCGCAAAATCCATCAGAGATCTTTTTGGAGTCTCTGGAGATGGTGTGGCGTTACGATGATTGCCACGATCGTCTCGATCTGTATCAGTGTGAAATAATGCCATTGAGATATTATACCTCAATTTGGCAATTTAGTCAATTAACGAAGCTGGAAAGGGGTTTATAAAACCTCCATAAACTTATCAAACAACCAACCGGTGTCGAGTGGACCTGGTGTTGATTCTGGGTGGAACTGAACGGCGAAGAAGGGAAGTGTTCGGTGTTTGACGCCTTCAACCGTTCCATCATTGACGTTTTCGAACCAGACGGCCCAGTCTTTCTTTGGAAGTGTTTTGGCATCGACGGCGAATCCGTGATTTTGAGTTGTGATGTAGCAACGCTTAGTTTCGAGATCCATGCATGGCTGATTTTGTGATCTGTGACCGAATTTGAGTTTGTACGTTTTGGCACCAGCAGCGATCGATATGAGCTGATTACCGAGACAGATTCCAAACGTTGGTAATTTCATTTTGAGCGCTTTTTTCACGATAGCGTGTGTTTCTTTGATGAGCATTGGATCGCCAGGACCGTTACTAATGAAGAGTCCGTCACACTCAATTCCTTTGGCGATGAAGTCGTAGTTCCACGGAACGCGAATGATATTTGCGCCACGATCAAGGAAGCTTCGAATAGAGTTGTTCTTGATGCCGCAGTCTAGGAGAACAATCGTTTTTGGCTTGCCTCTGCGTGATGTTTTTGCCTTTGTTGTTTTGTAGGTAATGACTTCTTTCGTGCAAACTTGCGCAACGAGGTTGTCTTTGTTTGGATCGTAGAACTTTCCTTTTGCGATCTTGGCGGCATCTTTTCCGATCAGGATTTTTCCAAGCATTGCCCCGTGTGTTCGGAGATGTTGCGTGATGGCACGCGTATCGAGACCAGTAATGGCCGGAATATTGTTGTCCTTGAGCCATTGACTCAGCGAACGAGTTGCCTCCCAATGGTTATGAACTTCTGAATACTCACTCACGATAATGCCAGCCGGGTGGATTCGGTTGCTTTCGAAGTGATTTTCGAGACCTTGTTCCTTTGAATCATCCGGAACTCCATAATTTCCGATGAGCGGAGAGGTGAAGGTGATGATCTGTGATTCGTATGATGGGTCAGTCAATGTCTCTGGATACCCCATCATTCCTGTATTGAAAACGACTTCCCCTAAAGCTGATACTTCAGCTCCGAACGAGGTTCCTTCATATTTGGTTCCGTCTTCTAAGACGAGAGTTGCTTTGGTCATTTGGGGGGATTATACTATCGCTGTTATGGATTTCAAAGGCCAAGACATATTAAGCACAGAACAGTTCTCGAAAGAGGATATCCTCCACATTTGCGATGTTGCGAGATCTTTTGAGAATGTTGCGGAAAAACGTGAGTCGAGCGATATTATGAAGGGTAAATTAATGGCCTCTCTTTTTTATGAACCTTCGACACGAACGAGGTTTTCTTTTGAGACGGCTATGAAGCGTCTCGGTGGAGCGACCGTTACCGCGGTTGGACAGGACTACTCTTCGCTTTCGAAGGGAGAGTCTTTGTGGGATACAGCCAAAATGGTAGAAGCGTATGCTGATGTTATTGTCGTTAGGCATCCAATGGAGGGTTCTGCTGCAGAAATGGCTCGTGGAGCTAATATTCCCGTGATCAATGCTGGTGATGGACCTGGTCAACACCCAACTCAGGCGCTTCTCGACATGTATACACTTATGAAGGAGAAAGGAAAGATCGACGGACTTACGGTTATGATGTCTGGAGATTTGAAATATGGACGAACGGTCCATTCTCTTTGCATGCTTTTAAGGCACTTTGACGTGAAGATGATTTTTGCGGCGCCAGATGAGCTTCGAATGCCTGAGAAGTATTTGGAAGATTTGAAGAGCAGGGGAGTTGCCTACGAAGAAGTCTCACAGCTCGAAACCGGCTTGGTAAAGGCAGATGTTGTATATGCGACACGAGTTCAGGGCGAACGGTTTACCGACAAAGAGCAGTACGAACGTTTGAAGCTTGCTTATGTTTTGTCGAAAGACGTTCTCGAAAGAACCAATCCGGACATTACGGTTATGCACCCACTTCCACGTGTCGGTGAAATTACACTTGATGTCGATAGTATGAAGGGCGCAGCTTACTTCCGACAGGCGGCAAACGGCGTTCAGGTGAGAATGGCACTGTTGTCATTGGTACTGGGGAAGGTAAGCTAAATGTGATAAATTCCAGAGTATTAATGTGATATATCTATGACCGATCTCGTTCTCAAAAAAGGAAAAATTGTTTTTATCGACGGTGTTCGTGAAGGTGATGTCGTTATTCATAAAGGCGAGATTGTTGAAATTACTCCTGAGTACAAAGAAGAGGCGAGTAAGGTTATTGACTGTCAGGGGAAGTTTATTTTTCCTGGTGTGATTGATGCGCATGTTCATATGCGAACGCCTGGTGCAGTATATAAAGAAGATTTTGCAACAGGATCGATGGCGGCAATTTCCGCTGGTGTGACGAGTTTTCTTGACATGCCAAATAATGTTCCTCCGATTATTACGAAGAATATGCTCGCCGAAAAACGAGATATGATTTCTGGCCAGTCATTTGCAAATTATGGATTATTTTTTGGAGCAACCGACGATAATGTTGATGAGTTGAAGCGTATTACAAATATTCCTGGCGTGAAGGTGTATATGGGTGAGACAACTGGGAACTTGATTGTTCGCAAAGATGAGACGCTTGAACAGATTTTTTCATATTCACATGATCGATTTCCGATTGTGGTACATGCAGAAAGTCAGGAGTGTTTGGACCGATTTGCTGCAGAATATGCTGGCAGTGATGCGCGTTCACGCGAAGATTTTCACTCTGTTGTTAGGCCTCCGGAGTGTGCCCGAGAAGCCGTAAAACATGTTTTGCACTTGGCAAAGAAGTTTGATGCTCGTGTGCATGTTGCTCACGCATCTTCAGCTGAAGAAATTGAAGTCATCCGTAAATTTAAATCTGACAATGTGACGTGCGAGGTAACTCCGCATCACTTGGTTTTCGACACATCTTCATATGCAAAACTTGGTTCACGAGCGAAGGTAAATCCACCGCTTCGAACGAAAGAAGACGTCGATGCCCTCTGGGATGCGATAAAAGATGGAACGATTGATATCGTGGCTTCTGACCATGCTCCACACCTTCTCAATGAAAAGGATTTACCATACGAACAGTGCCCTGCTGGATTTCCTGGTATCGAGACGATTTTGCCAGTGATGCTTGATGCGGCAAATAAAGGGCTTTTGAACCTTGATCGCGTAGCTCAACTTTTGAGCTCCACTCCTGCTCGAATTTTTGGAATTAAAAATAAGGGTCGCATCGAAGTTGGGTATGATGCAGATGTTGTTATCATCGATATGGACCTCGAAAAAGAGGTTACGAATGGCTCTATGCTCACAAAATGCGCATGGACTCCTTGGGATGGCATGAAACTTAAGGGTTGGCCAATTACGACGATTGTTGGTGGTGAGGTTATTTATGATGGAGGTAAATTCGTCTCTTCGAAGAGGGGAAAGGAGTTAAACTTTGGGGAATAAGTTCTGATATCGTTTAAGGATTTTTTGAATCTATGTATTTTCAAAAAGAGTGGATCGTTTTTACAAATCCACTCTTCATTTTTCTGTTTTTACTGAACTTTACTTCTTTGTGATGGCATTTTTTATCGTCATTGCCTGTTCTTTGTCGCCAGTTTTGTAGCTGAATGTGACGAGGAGATTTTCCGCACCAACATCAATAAATTCCATGTTTGCCGTTGTGCTTATTTTCTTTACGGCAGCCCATTGTGCTTCGATATCTTTTTTAACATCATTAACTTTTGCAGGATTAGTAATAGTAATGACTGTTACATCGATATTGCCTGCGGTTCCTTTGATTTTGTATTTTGTGGCAGTTCCAGTAGCGGCTTTTGATGCGATACTTGCAAGGTCACTCGTTTCATCCTTTGTTGTAAAAGGGAATCCTGCTGCTAATAATTTTTCTCCAATATTTGCTGGTGTCATTGTTCCAACGACCCCCTGAAGTGTTGATGGGGCTGGAGCTACTGGTGTTACCGAAGTTGAAATGCCTCCTTTTGATTCCGAGCCTTCTTCCTGAACTTCACCTTTTTCTCCGATATTTCCGCATCCACTTGCTGAAATTATGGTTAAAAGTGCGAGAGATATGATGATTTGTTTCTGCATAAATATCCTGTAGTTAGATTATGAATTAGATTGTAATTTGCCGTCAGTTTTTTGACTTTTATTTTGTTATTCTGCACCGATTGCATCCATAACCTTCCATGCATCTTTCTGATTTGCGGTCTTGTAGATTACGCCAACGAGCGCTGATGTTGAATTCATCTTTGCCATTACCGCCATGATGTTTGCATCTGCCTCAGTCGCTTTTGCAAATTGCATTCGCATGTCAGATTCGACCGCTACTGCTTTTGAAGGGTCGCTGAGTTCGTTTACACTGAGAACAACCATATCTCCAGGGACAGTAATCTTGAACTCTGTTGATTTTGCAATAGCGCTACCGTTTTTCATGGTCTGAGCTGCTGTTGTTTTGTCTTTTTGTACAAATTGCATTCCTGCTGCCGTGAGTTTTGCAGCAATAGACTCACCTGTAACAACTACCACAGGTGTTACTGCTGGAGTTTGTGTCGTTTGATTTGTCGATGAAGTCTGTGTAGCCGGTGTAGCTGTATTACTTGTCCCACATCCGGTAAGAGCGAGTGTGCTTGCAAGAGCGAGCGAAGCGAGAGCGATTTTCCGCATATAAAAGGGTATAAAAGTAATAAAAACTCTTTTTGGGAGTGGTTTTATTTTAGGGAGAGACGATACTACGCGCAATAGACGAATATCTAGTCTTTATTGCAAAGAAGTGGCTTTGCCGTCTTATTCTTTTTCCTTTTTTGAATTGTGATTTGGGGTAAAATGACATGATGCGTGCATCATTCGTACGGCTTTGAGTTAGAGAAAGTGGGTTTTCTTTGGATGAGTCTGTTTTAGCTTTGTTTTAATATGTTTTTTTAAGCCTTGCTATTTTTATAAAAACTAGTATAGTTACGTCTTAGCTTTGATTTATTATCAAATAATAGTTGAAATATGCCTCCAGAAGATCCATCAAAAGATTTGCCGACTACAACAGACGCTATTGCTGGTAAACATGATACTGTTGCTGATTTAACTTCTGCCATCCCACCTCCTCCGTCTGGACCCGCCCCTGTGGGTATCGATCATCATCTTGAGGGGCAAGATGCTCCTTTTCAAACAATGTTAAGCGATGCTCCTCCAGAATTTTTACCTGATATGGATGTCGATCCCATGAAAGTTATCGATCCTCCGGGTGATGAAGCGTACTGGGCTCGACGATCAACTGCACTGAAGGGTCGTAATGTTATGGCTTCGACTTCAGCTGCGCGTGGATGTATTCAAACAGATCTTTCGGAAGACCTGGTAATGTCGGTGTTTGCGAAGCTTGGTCTTCGAGCTGAATATAGAGATTCATTATGGTTTTTTTATGGTACAGGCGAGCGTGTTGCCTCAACATTTGCTGATGTTCAGACAGAACTTTCTGAAATCTCCCAGCGTCAAGGTATTCAGTTGCCAATAGCTTATTTGGATACATATTCCACTGATAGTACTTTGCCTATTGATAATGATTTTACGCATATTGTTCAACATATGCTTCGACGATGTACGCCTGGAAAAGTTGCTGTTTCCGACACTTTTTTCAGTGTCTTACAGCATCCTCGTGTAGAAATTTATGTCCAGAAGAGTAAAGATAATAAAAGAGGTGTTGTTGCTGGCAAAAAGGTTCACATTCTTAGTGAGTTTAAATCCGTTATCAATGAACTTCGTGCCGGTGGCGCTGAAAAGCAATATGGTCGCGATCAAGAAATGGAAGAAATGTTGAGTTGGGTAAAGAGATTCATGAGTGCAGATGTTCCCTCGTTTTCGAGTTTTACAATTCATGGTGATGCCATGATGGGTAAAACGAGAATGGCTGAGGAAATGATTAAGGCCCTTCGAGCAATTCATAATAGACGTGAAGAAATCCCTAAACTTGTCGCCCAAGCTCGTGCAACTGCGATCAGTTATGAGGAAAGTGGGCAGGGTGGTCGCGGAAGATCTTATACTCAAAAAATTGAGGGTCTTGAGAAAGAGCTTCAAGCACTTCCAAAAAATATTCCGTATGTTATTTTCGTTCCTGCGAAGGATACTCGAATGGGAGACTCTCTTTCGTTTTTTAGAACATATACTCGACAGGTTTTAAATGCGGCACGTGATGTTTTTGTTAACGATCTTCCAACTTCTTGTCGCGAACTTGATAAGATGGAATCTATGGATGCGGCAACCTTGGCAAAAGAAGGTCCTCAGATGCTTGCTCTTGCTCTTCGTCGTCTTCGTCGATCAAATAATCGATTTTTGATTGTGACGGATGATATGCAATGGGCGGATAGTGAATCATGCGATCTTTTGAAACAGACATTTAGTAAGGAGCGCCAGAGTGATAATGATAATTTTGGCCATTTGGCCCTTTTGAATTTAACTCGAACCGGTGATCAGGTGATGAATGAAGAACTTTTGCATATTCTTCAGAGTGCTCCGAATGCTAATCAACTCAAGCTTAAACCCCTCCCATTTTCTGACGCAGGTGGTCATCCAACTCCACTGCTTATTTCGTTTGTCTGTGGACTCTTGAAAGTTGATCCAAATCTTACCGCTATTGATGCAATTATCTTTGAGCATCTTGCGCGAGCCACTGGTGGCGAAAAAGGTAATCCAGGTCTTCTTACCGAGATGATTCAAAGCATGCTTCAGGAAGGAGTGCTCTCGGTAAAGGCTTCCGGTGTTACGTATGATGATCGATTTATGAGCTGGACGGCAATGGGTGAGGCGGATGTTATGGCTGCAGCTCGTATTGATCGTCTTCTCGCTAATCCAGTTCAGAAAGAGGTTCTTCGCTATATTGTTTTTCTTCGCGAAACAGGGGATTGTACATTTCAATTTATTGCTAACTTTTTCCGATTCCACTTGAAGAGACCGGATTTGCTTGCTGCCTTTGGTCAGCTACGAGAGCAGGGTGTTTTTACGCTTCAAAAAATGGACAGTTCTTCAGGAGATGATACTCAGTCAATTGTTGGATTTGCCCGTGATGTTGATAATCGTCGATTGATGGCCATTCTGGCAGATCCAGCGCTTGCTCAAGATGAGGCAACACTCGATGCTTACAAGGAAATTGCTCGATTCATGTTTATGACTCGAGACAAGATGACTCGTCTTATGGAGAATGATGATAATACGCCCCATAAAGATGCTTTTCTTGCCGTTCTTGATCGCTGTTCTCCACACGCTTTATATGCCATGGCTGCGAAGGCAAATATGCGCGAGATGGTAAAGGCATTTGTTCTTGATGCTTTCAAGGATTCATATGCTCGTGGTCAGTTTGATGTTGCCTTGTCTATATATGAATATATGAAGAGCGAGCCGGATCTTGCTCCGGTCCTTCTGAATTTTAGTAAGGATATTGATTTGCAGCTCGATCTTATCCAGTGTATGCAGGTTAAGCGAAGTGCATATGCCGGTGAAGTGGAGTCTCTTGGAGATCGAATTCGATTTTATTATTCTGGCAAGATAGAGGGTTTGAGTGAGAATCAAAAACTTTCCGATGCTGATTATAAGCGCATTGATCGTCTTCATGATCTGATGTGTGATTTTTACTTCCTTCGAGGTTCAGATCCAGGTGCTCGTAAGACGAGTATTGGCAAGCTTGCTGATTGGGGAAAGGGAATTGTTGGATATTTGCGAGATGAGCAAAAACGGGCTTTTCCTACAGCTGAAGTCTACTTCATGGACGTAAAGTTTCGATTCCACAACATGCGTGGAGAGTATCTCATGCGACATCATATTCAGGCGTGTGAGGAATATTTTGATCTGTATCAGGCGGGTCGAGATGGTTTCTTGCGTGAATATCCCCAATTTGCTGACGATATTCGATTTCAACGAGTTGATCTTGAAGCGAATCGAATCTTTGCCACTGCTTTTAATGAAGGTTGGAATCGTGTTGTTGCACCGGGTGGTGATGGATACTATCCGGATTTGATATATAGCGATGATGATGCATCTGAATTTGCTTCTATGTTTCCGAATAATTCGTTGCGCTCCAATCTTGAGGCAGCACGGAAGCATTTTATGGAATTTTTTGCTGTTGCTCGCGAGCATCCAGAGCTTGTTCCTGATCGTACTCAACTTTATCGTTCCCGTAAGACATTGGCACGTATTGAGGGCCTTCTCGGCAATCTTGATGCATCAATGCAACTCTTTTTTGACGCACGAAGCGATTGTGTAAAGTACGGAGATACTGAGCGCTATGCTGATACGCTTACAAATATGAGTTCTCCGCTCTGTAAGCTTATTCAATATTATCAAGCCACAAGAGATCCTTCTGCTGCAGATCAGATTCTCCGAGTTGCTCAACTTATCGAACGCAATGAGCCTGGGGCCGTACTCTCTAATACTCATAATGTTTCTACGGCATCATATTTTATTCTTCAGTGGGCTGCACATTATTCTGGTCTTGCCTCTACAACATTTGTGAATCTTGCTCGTGAAAGTGGAAGTCCCATGCATAAATTTTATAACGATGTTTCTTTAGTTAACTTACTTAGCGCTGTTTCTACAGCCGCTGAGGCTGCTACATTTTTTGGAGACGTTATCGACGATGTTAGTATAAATTCTTCTACGGCTCAGTTGAGTTTTTCTCTCGATGATGCTGTTCGTCGTATTACACAAGTTCTTCCTGGTGAAGAGACGTCATTTCTTGATGCGCATAGAGCCCTTGATGAAAATGGTAAACCTGATGAGTTTTGGTCATTCTATATCGCTCCATTCCTTGCCCGTATTCTTCGGCATGGATCTCGTTTACAGAAATACGAAGAGCTAGTTAATATAGCCCTCATTCCTGATCCACTGAAAGCATCTTTTGCTCATGCCATTCCTTTTCTTGCTGAAGAGGCAGCTTCCCTTACTACTGAAAATAGTTTTGTAAATTATGCTGGTCGAATTAAAGAGCTGCCGAGATTGAAGATGGATATTCCTCAATACACAACAGCTCTTGAAAAGAAAATTGCAGATCTTACGATCGCCGATCAGCGAATGCAAAAGCTTTTTCCTAAAAAGCTAAATTAATCTTTCAAAAAGATTACATTCCTGGAGTACCGATAGCTTTTGTCATGCCAGGTGTACCAATAGCCTGAGTCATTCCTGGAGTACCGATAGCCTGCTTCATACCTGGAGTACCGATAGCTCTTGTTGTTCCAGGATTTACAACCTGTTGCTGAACGGCTGGAAGTGTTCGAAGAACTGATGTTGAAGCTTCATTTGCAATTGATGATCGAATCATAAGTGAGCCGACTACTATCAATGCGCCTGTGAGAAGACCAAGCCAGAAATATACGAACGGAGACTGACGGGAAAGAATAGATTCTTTCATATTTTATTTTGGTTAAAAATATTTATTTGATATTGTTATGACAGATGTTGCGATCGTTAGCGATAAATAAGATTTTTTTAGAAGCTCAATTAATCTTTCAAAAAGATTACATTCCTGGAGTGCCGATACTCAGCATTGTTTCAGGGCTAATTATGGTAGTAGTAGCTGTAGGGCTGGTTGTTGTCCTGGAATAATCAGTAGTTGTTGTTCGAAGAATTGATGCCGTTCCATCATTATTTGCTCCTGATTGAATCATCAGTGAGCCGACTATGATTAAAGCGCCTGTGAGGATGCCGAGCCAGAAGTATACGAACGGGGACTGACGGGAAAGAACGGATTCCTTCATGTTTGTTTGGGTTAGATATTTATTTGATGCAATTATAACATAATTACTCATACTTAGCAAGTATTGCTCCTTCGTAATTTGAGAGGGGTTGTTTATACTCTAGCCGTTTACCAACCTTATTTACCCCCTTATCCATGGGTCCTCGAGATTTTGCTACCATGCTTTTGGATGCGAAAGCCGTGAAAATCAGCTTTGATCCGCCTTTTACGTACGCCTCTGGTCTTCGTGCTCCTATCTATACTGACAATAGGGTGCTCATTTCTTATGTAAAGGAGCGAACGCTGATTGTTGAGGGAATGGTGGCTAAAGCTAAAGAACTTGGTTTTGGATCGGATATGTTTTATGCAGGAACAGCGACGGCTGGTATTTCTTGGGCATCTTTCCTTGCAGATCGACTTATGGCTCCGATGATTTACATCCGTCCGAAGCCAAAAGACCATGGAGCGGGCAAGCAGATTGAAGGTTCAATTCCTCCTGGTTCTACGGCGGTTATCGTCGAAGACTTGGTCACGACTGGCGGAAGCTCACTTGCGACGGCAGAGGTGTTGCGACGAGAAGGAGGTGGTAATGTGGCACATATGTTTGCGATTTTCACCTATGGATTTGAAAAGATGTACAAGGCGTTTGAAGAGGCGGGAGTGACGTTACATGTTTTGACGGATTTTCCGACGCTCCTTGATGTAGCGCGAGAGCGTGGAGATATTACGACTGAGCAGTATGAAAAAATACTTGAGTACAAGGCTGATCCAGAGAATTGGGCGGTGAAGATGGGATTGTAAATGTTATAGTTAGTTAGTACGCTTTATTCTTTTTACCGAATGATTCACATGCACTTCTCAGACACATTAATACAAGCTATTCGCGCCAAACAAAGTGTTGTTTGCGTTGGTCTCGATCCGCGATTGGATAAAATTCCTTCGGCAATACGCAAGAGTGCTCAGGAGAAATTTTCTACTGATGTGATGAAGGCGGCAGGGGAGGCAATTTGGCAGTTCAATAAAGGTATTATTGATGCGGTTTTTGACATCTGTCCTATCGTGAAACCACAGGTCGCCTTTTATGAAATGTATGGTAGTGCTGGCATGGAAGCGTTTACAAAAACACTTCAGTATGCGCATGAGAAAGGACTTCTCACGATTGCTGATGTAAAGCGAAATGATATTGGTACGACGGCTGAGGCATATGCGAGTGCGTACTTTGGCACGACAAAAGTTTTTGATGAAACGATTCCTGCACCATTTCCTGCGGATAGCATTACGGTTACGCCATACCTAGGATGGGACGGAATTAAGCCATTTATTGAGGTTGCTCGCCGCGAGGGTCGTGGGCTTTTTGTTCTCGTGAAGACGTCGAATAAGAGTTCTGGAGACTTCCAAGATTTGGCGGTTGGAGTTGGTGCTTCGGGTGATGGAGTACAACAAACGCACCCACTGTATGAAACGGTAGGGCACTTTGTAGAGTCTTGGGGTGCTGATGAGGTTGGTGATGAAGGCTACTCGTGCGTAGGGGCTGTGGTGGGTGCTACCTATCCAGAACAGGCGAAGAGGTTGCGCGCCGTGATGCCAACATCCATCTTTCTGGTGCCGGGATTCGGCGCGCAGGGAGGAACTGTTGAAGATGTAAAACCATGTTTCAATCCAGGTGGTATGGGTGCGATTATCAACTCAGCACGAGATGTAATTTTCGCTTATGAGGCTTCTGATAAATACACTGAAGCTGATTATACTGCAGCTGCACGTGCAAAAGTGATTGAGATGAATGAACAGCTCAAAGTGGTGTTCGATCAATAATCTTTACAGGTAATCCTGCTCCAGACTTTATTGAGCTTATAATAGCGCTTTTTGTTCATTTTCTTCTGTTTCTACCATTTCTACACTTCTGAAAATGTCTCGAAGGATGGTTGCGATCTGGAAAATATATTTTGGATCATTTCTCATTGTAATCGTTTCTATCCAACTTTTAATGAGTTCCGGATCTTCACCCCTGGCGAGTCCGTTTGCTATGAGCTTTTCCATTCCATAGAGCGCCATCACTACTTCATATGTTAACTGGTCTCCCATCTTTTCGAGTTTCATCACGTCTTCGATGCTTGCTCGAGTGATATCTGTTATTTTTCGTAATTTATTGTTTGCCAATATATTTTCCAGCCTATCTTTTGTCCGCATAATCTGTCTCCACAAAAGGCTTTGTTTTAAGTAATTTATTTTTTCTGCATGGCTCATAGCTTCATTCTTTTCTAGCTTTGATGCATTTTTCATATATTTTTTGTTTTATATTTTAGGAATGACAGGTTGAATATCGTTGAAAATACTTGAAAGAAGCTCAAGTTCAAATGTGTCAATCATATGATTTACTCTTTGAAACTCTCGATTTAGATGGTGAAAAGCCCTTATATTATTTGGGTTTAATATTCGTATTTGTCCATTTTTGAGAAGTACGCTGATTGCCATTATTCCATCAATCATTATCTGTCGCATTTTTCTTGTAGAAATAACGTCACCTCTTTTTTGATCCAATAGATCATTTATTTCATCCAGAGCTTCAAGTTGTTTCAGTATATTCTCTTCCGTGAGCTGTAAATTGAGTTTCGTCATCCTCTTCGCTTTTTCTACTTTTGGATGAAAAATTTTCCAGGTTATTTCTCGGTTCACTTCTTCCGGAAGTTCAAAAACGTCATCAGTTTTTTTTGCTATTACTTTTGCGATAGTTTGAACTGGCACTCCTCCTGCGGTAACTTTATCGCGGCTGTGAATGGTTGGATGTCGTCTTCTTGAATTTGAAAATTCATCGGTTTCGTTTTCCGGTGGCTGATTTGGTATTTGACTCATGTTATGTAGTTTGGTCTATTGGATGAACATCTTGAAAAACTTCAACAAGCATATCCATGTCATTATCATTTATCGTATGTCCTTTTTCGCTCAGTGTCCCTTGTAGTTCAAATAAGGCGAGAAGGTTGTCTCCATTACGTATTGCAACATATCTTGTTCTTTTTAAGATGAGTATGGCTGTGAGTCCATCAAGCATAACTTCTTTTAATCTTTTGCTCTCTACTTGAAAATCCTTCGGATTTCCTAAAAGATCACCTATTTCTCGAAATGCCTTCATTCCTTCTGTCATATCGTCACTATCAAGCATGACATGCAGTTCTGTAATGCGTTTTGCTTTTTCTAGTTTTGGTTGAAATATTCGATATGTAGCCTCCCTTAATACTTTTGGTGAGAGCTCAAAAACTTCCGATACGGATGCGCTTGTATCGGCTCGTTGTTTTTTTAAAGCTTCTTCAACTGCCCTTTTCGCTTCAGATGAAGGCTCGATTTTCCCATCAGCGCGTACTCTGTCGAGCGCAGTTGTTGTTCTCAATGGATCGTCCGAAGGTGATGGATGATGTTTTTTGCTCATATATTTTTGTTTTTATTATTTTACCATATTTATACTAATTTGGCAATTTTATAGCTTTGCAAGGCTGGCAAGTGAGAGCCATTTTTCGAGAGGAAGGTTTTGTGGGCGAATATCTGGTGGAATTTCAGCTTTGATGAGGAGATTGGCTACCTCTTCTTTTGACATGATGTGTTGAAGACTTTTGTGGAGCATTTTTCGCTTCTGAGAAAATGCTGCGTGAAGTATTTTTAAGTAGGTTTTTTCGAGCTCCTTGGGGAGTAGAGGAGTTGTTCGTGGGATAATTTGTAAAATTGCAGAGGTAACCTTTGGTGGAGGAAAAAATGATCCTGGCGGCACTGTTGCAATTATTTTTAATTCTCCGAATGGTTGGAACATGAGAGATAAAACACTTAGGTCACCTGTTTTTGCACATGCTTTTTCTGCAACTTCCTTTTGAACAAGCACGACAATTTTTGTTGGTTGATGATGCGTGTAGGCAGTTTTGATAAGAAAATTTTCAAGAATTGGTGTGGCTACGTTGTAGGGAAGATTTGCTACGAGTTTATATGAAGTAGCGATTTTTGATGGATCAAAATGTAAGGCATCTTGCTCAACGAAAGTTATTTTTTCTTTTGCTTCAGGTGTTTTTTCGATGATGGTTTCTTTCAATACCTCAAGCATCATCCGATCTTTTTCAATTGCGATAACTTGTTTTGCATTGAGACATAGTTCACGAGTAAGTACCCCAAGGCCTGGTCCGATTTCTACAATTGTATCGGTTGGTTGAATATCTGCTGTCTTGACGATAGTTTCGAGCACATGATCACTTACAAGGAAATTCTGTCCAAATTGTTTCTTGGCGCTCGTTGCATATTTATCGAGAAGATATTTGACGTATGATGCGCTCGTAATTTTTTCCATGTCGTGATTTGTGAGTTAAAGGTGAATAGTTGATGTATCGAATACTACTTCTTTCCGTGATGATGTATGTCCGCTCACGATCTCAATGTATTCTTCTGGTATTTCCGATTCTTCGCTTAAGAATCTGATTAATTCACTATTGGCTTTTCCGTGTTCTGGCGTTGCGTGAATGCGAATTTTTATTGCACCGTCACTCATTATTCCCGTGATTTCGCTTTTTGGCGAAGATGGTGTTACTTTGATTTTTAGTCGCACATCGCGTGTTCCGAATTCGAGAAGATGCTGTTTAAGATTCATGAGTTGTTGTATTTGTCGCGAGCGTAGTGATTGAGTGTCGCATAATATATTTTCTGATCTCTTCGATAACGAGAGTGGTACTACTGAGTCCAATTACAATAAGCCACTGATTCATGCTGAGATCTGTTGTTTCTAGATAGCGCTGTAAGAATGGAAATTGAATAGTTGCAACGGTGAATCCCACAGAAATAATAATTGCACCTACAAGATAGAAATTTGAAAAAGGGCTTTTACATGCCGATTCAAGAGGATCTCTAGAGTTATACGTATTAAACATTTGAGCGATCACAAGTGTTGCATATGTCATGGTGAGTGCGACGGGATATGTATATTGCGTGAGACCAATGCCATACGCAATGAGCGATACGCCTCCAACAATGAGGCCCATAAAGAAAAGTCGTTTGATAAATGATGTCTTAAGAATTTTTTCACTTTGATCTCGTGGAGGAAGTTCCATGTATTCTTGCTTACTCGGTTCGAGACCAAGTGCAAGAGCTGGCAATACATCCGTTCCAATGTTGATAAGCAGGATCATTATCGCCGTTAATGGCTGTTTTAAGCCAATAATTATAGCTATGAATATGACGAATAATTCACCAATATTGCTTGAAAACATATACATGAGAAACTTTTTTAAGTTTTCATATACGGTCCTCCCTTCTTGAATAGCGCTTACAATGGTTGAAAAACTATCGTCTGCGAGAATCATATTAGCGGCTTCTTTACTTACGTCTGTTCCTGCAATACCCATAGCAACGCCAATATCTGCACGTTTGAGTGCTGGTGCGTCATTGACTCCATCGCCTGTAACTGCCACTATTTCTCCTTGCTGTTTGAGAATTTCTACAACTCGAAGTTTGTTTTCTGGGCTTACTCGAGCGAAAATAGTTGGTATTGGTTTTGAGAGTATCTTGATAAGATCATCGTCAGATGTACTATCAAGTTCCGATCCTGTAATTATCGTAAATGGTTTATTATTTTCAATGAGTCCAATTTTTTCTGCGATAGCTTTTGCGGTAAGTCCGTGATCACCCGTGAGAATGATAATTCTTATTCCCGCTTTTTGTGCGAGTTTTATGGCTTGTGGAACCTCTTCTCGTGGTGGATCCATCATTCCTACCATGCCAAGATATGTGAGGTTTTTTTCTATTGTCGTGATAGCGAATTTCTTTTTATGATCCTCCGATTTTTCTAAAAGTTCTTCCTTGGAAAGTTCTCGATATGCAAATGCTATCATGCGAAGTGCCTGGCTTGCTCCTTCTTCATTTGTTTTTAGGATCGATTTTTTCTTCTCTTCGTGCACAGAAGAAACCTCTAAGATACTATCGGGAGCCCCTTTACAGAGCGCATACACTTTTTCTCCAATTTTTGCGATGACCGTCATGCGTTTTCTTTTTGAATCGAAAGGGAGTTCATAAAGAATTTCACTGTTTCTTATGGCTTCCTCTTGAGAAAATCCTAATTTTTCTGCAAATGTAATAAGGGCACCTTCTGTCGGATCTCCAAGAGTTTTTCCTTTGATAATCTTTGCATTGTTGCAGAGATTGCAAATGAGTCCGATCAATTTCTCATCCTCTTTTTCTGTAAGGGATGCCTCATTGTTTGTAAATATTTTTTCAACAGTCATCTCGTTTTTTGTGAGCGTTCCAGTTTTGTCACTCACAATAACTGTTGTTGAGCCGAGTGTTTCTACAGATGAAAGTTGTTTCATAATGGCATGTTTCTTTGCGAGCCGTTGTACACCAATCGCAAGTGCTATGGTGATGGTTGTTGGAAGGCCTTCGGGTACGGCCGCCACAGCCACGGATGCTCCAAAGAGAATCGCTTCGGTTATGGCTTGGTTCTGAAGAAATATTCCAACTCCTACCAAGATAACGGTGATAACGAGTGTCATTTTTCCAGCAAATATTCCAATATTATTTAACTCTTTTTGGAGTGGGCTGAGATCTTTTTCTGTTGAGGTTGTGAGTGTAGCTATTCTTCCAAACTCTGTTTGCATGCCTGTTTGTGTAATAATCGCCCGTGCACTTCCATGACTTACAGTTGTCCCCATATATATTCGGTTTCGTCCTTCTTCTTCGGATTTACTTACAGGGGTTGACTCTCCGGTAAGTATTGCTTCTTGTGTTTCACATTCATTTTCTTGAAAAATTTCTCCATCTGCTGGAATACGATCACCTTCATAGAGCAGTACAATATCTCCTGGAACAAGCTCTTCTGCTGGAATTAATGCCTGTTCTCCGTTTCGCAAGACGCGTGCTTGTGGCGCAAGCATACTCTTCAGAGCATCCACGGCCTTTTCTGCGCGATATTTCTGTATAAATCCAATAATCGCATTGATCACAATAATGCATGCAATAACACTTCCATCTTTTGTTTCCCCTACAGCAAATGAAATGATCGTCGCGATGATGAGTATAACAATCATCAAATCCTTGAACTCGTCTAAAAAGGCCAAAATCAGTGACCTCTTCTTTTTGAGCTGAAGTGTATTGAGTCCGTATTGTAGTCGTTTTTGTTCGACTTCACTGGTACTAAGTCCGAGTTTGGTATTAGCGTGTTCCATTGGCAGTAGTATACCAGAATTCGTGTTCAAATGCCTGACCTACCTTTTGTAGTGCCGCAATCTGGTCTTTGAGGCACAGATCGGCCGGTGGCGAGATCGTTGTTTTATTGATATCTACGACATACGTCATCCAATTTTCTTGGTCTCGTAATACATCCATTTCTCCAAAATCAAGACCAATTTGTCGAGCGCACTCTATGAGTTCTTGTTGTTCTTTTGCTGAAAAAGCTTCGTTTGCTGTCATTACTTTGATACATCTCCCATATCCTTCAAATTGTTCGTTTTTATTTCGTCTTATTTGATACACTACAGGAATTTTTGATCCAACGATCACTGTCCTTAGGTCTTCTGCTTCATTGTTTTCCGTGAGATTATTGATGAGTCGTTGATAGGTATATCCGCCCTTTATTTCGCTACTTTGCAATGGTCCTCTCATAATACGACCATCGTGAGCAGGATTTTTTTCAGATTTTTCCACTATGTAGCCCGTATATTCTAATGGGTTCACCTGTAAATCTCGTTGAGCTACCTTCGTAAATATTTTTGCTACCGTGCTTTTTCGAATATCGACACATCGTCCATTAATCCATGCTAATATCTCTTCTGGCATCGATTCTGAATCGATAATAGTCGTGTCCCGAAAGAGAATTGTTGGTTGATTTGTTTGTTGATTAGTATATCGTATAAGCTTAAATCCGCATACTTGAGCCATATTCCAGAGTGTATAAAGTGGCCATGGTGTCTGTGGATAACACATAATTATTCGATTTTTTTTGCTCTGAAATATTCCGTATACTAAAAATCCCACTCCATGAAAGAAGTGTTGAATTCCTGCTACTGATCTATTGACCAGTTTTCTCAATGAGCTCATGATTTTATGTTAATTTCCCTTTTCTCCACTCTTTGATTTTGGCATGATGGCCAGATTGGAGAACTTCTGGAACCTCAAGCCCCATGAATATGGGTGGTCTTGTGTAGTGCGGATACTCTTTCTTGCCATCCAGTGCCTCTGAGTACGACTCTTCGACGGTAGACTCATGTTTTCCAATAAACTCTGGTACGAAGCGTGAGACGGCATCTAAAACGACAAGAGCGGGGAGTTCTCCACCGGTTAGAACATATTTTCCAATTGAGAGCTCCTCGTCGACGCATAAATCAATCACTCGTTGATCGATACCTTCGTATCGACCACAGACGAGAATGAGTCCCGTATCTCGTTTATCTTGTTTTTTGGTATTTTTTTTCTTTGAGGTTCCGATTTTTGCAAGTTTCTGTGCTTTTTTATGAGTAAGGAGCTTACCTCGAGGTGACATATATATTACCGGACCACTGTTGAGGGTTTTAACATGCATAATGGCATCATAGAGCGGCTGAGGTGTCATCACCATGCCCGGTCCACCGCCATAGGGGATTGCATCTACTTTTCCATGGCGTTCAGTTGAAAATTTACGAATATCGTGAACGTGAACCTCGAGAATTCCTTTTGCTTTTGCGCGTTTGACCATACTCTCATCGCAATATGAACTGAACATGCCAGGGAAGATAGTGAGAATGTCGAAACGCATAGGATAAGCTTATCGGTTGATATATGTTGATTCGTCTGTTAACTAGTCTTTGAGGCTAAATGCTTTATTCCAAGCCGTTTGACCGCCACCGTTCCAGTCAATTACAAAGGTATTGCCCGGAAGAGCTGCTTTTTTGATTGTTTCCTCGACCTGAGCTTTTACGCGTGGCATTTCACATGCTCCTCCGAAAGAGAAGCTTCCATTGAGATGAACGGTGTATTGTGTACCACTCTGATCAACTGATTGAATAGTCATAGTTTGGCCTGCAAGTGGATTTACTAGGCTCTGTGATTGATATTGCGTTGCTGTTGTGTTGAGGAGGGTTGACATTGCTGCATTGATTGAGGCAACCGGATTCGTTGGAACAAACTGATAGCTTGATGTTGCTGCAACTGGAATAGCACTGTCTCCACAACCTACCTGAACGCTTCCTGTAGTTGTTCCATTGTCATCAAGTTTGATCATATAGACCGTTGTTTGATTCGTGGTTGCTGGAGTTGGTGTAGGAGCTGGAGCTGGTGCGCTTGGTGGGTTGGAACATCCGGCGAGCGTTAGTAGCAAGGTGCTTGTAATAATAAGATTGAATATTTTTTTCGACATAAAGATGAGTAATAAAAGTATAGTAACGGCTCTAAGTATAACAAAAAAGCCCCTGATAAACAGGGGCTTTTGAAATTGTAGGATAAGGAAGGGGAGTTCCCCTTTGGACCATTAACGCTTGCTCCACTGTGGGGCTCGGCGTGCGCGGTGTAAACCGTACTTCTTGCGTTCCTTCATACGTGGATCACGTGTAAGGAAGCCTGCTCGTTTGAGAGTAATACGAAGTGATGGGTCGAACTCGAGAAGAGCTTTTGCAATACCGTGACGGATAGCATCAGCCTGACCTCCCAATCCACCACCTTCTGTTTTTACAGAAATGTCGAATGTCTTAAGATGGCCAGTTGTTCGAAGTGGTGCCTTAACAGCATCTCGCTTTGATGGAACAACAATGTACTCTTCAAGTTTTTTGCCGTTAATCGTGAATAAACCTTCACCTTTTGGGTAGAGACGAACGCGAGCAACAGATGTTTTTCGGTGTCCTGCAGCGTAGAAAAACTCACCAGTTCGAAGAGGAGCTACAGTTGCCTTCTCTTTTGCTACCTTTACAGCCTTTGGGGCTGCCTTTGTCTCAGTTGCAGGAGTTGCTTTTGCGGCGACAGGCTTTTTAGCTATCACTGTTTTTTTAGCAGCTGCTGGCTTAGATGTAGTTTTTTTCGTAGTTGGCATAGATATTAGAGTTCAATGGTTACAGGTTTTTGTGCTTCGTGGTTGTGAGCGTCGCCAGTGAAGATCTTCAACTTGGTTAATACTTCATCACGAAGTTTGTTTCGTGGAAGCATACCTCTTACTGCCTCAAGGAGAATTCTATCAGCTTGTCCATTTCGTCGAAGTTCGTCTGGGGTTACTGCTGACTCATGACCCTGATAACCGCTGTGTGACATATATTTCTTCTGTGTCCCTTTGTTTCCAGTAAGAACGATACCATCAACGTTCGTAACGATGACGAAATCTCCACAATCTACGTGTGGCACAAAGAGTGTTTTACCTTTTCCTCGAAGAAGATCTGCTACTCGTGTAGCAACTTTTCCAAGGACTTTTCCATTGGCATCAATGTGAAACCACTGTCGTACGATTTCTTTTTCCTTTGGTGAGTATGTTTTCTGTGTTCTTTCCATTTGATAGGTTGTTTATTCTAAAATTATACGAGTTCGAGTTGCACAAGGGGAGCATTGTCACCCTTTCGGTTTCCGACACGAAGAAGTCGTGTGAATCCTGAAGTTTTTCCTTCATATCGCTTGAGGAGTTCCTCGAGAATTTTTCTCGAAGCGCTGTCATGCTGAAGATCTTTTTCGATCAATCGGATAGCATTAGCTGCATCATGCTTTTTTGCATACGAGAAGGTACAAACTA
>JBBIGU010000013.1:0-31465 GCA_037447365.1 Candidatus Peregrinibacteria bacterium
GACGAAGGTCGGTTTTTGGAGTGGGCGGAGGTTCATAAAGACAACTATTACGGTATTTTGAAGGCTCCGATCGAGGAGGCACTGGCTGCTGGCAAGATCGTGATCCGAGAGGTTGACATTCAAGGTTTCAAAAAAGTTATCTCTGTTCTTCCACGTGATCGTGTGGTTGGTATATTTTTATTAGTGAAAGATCTCGATGAACTTAAGAAGCGAATTACACAGCGTGCTCCGGTAAGCGATGAAGAGATGGCTCGTCGTATGGAAAGTGCCCAGAAAGAAATTGATCAGATGAGTGTTTGTAATTATCAAATAGAGAGTCCATTCGGCCACATCGAAAAAGTGGTTCAGCATATTGAAGAGATTATTGAGAACGAGATTCGACTGTAATTTTGCGCTATTATCTAGAAGTGATATGATTTGATTAATTCACTTCTTATTCTTTGCGTATGGTTTTTTCCACTAAGTCCCTGATTTCGGTCTTTGTGCTTGTTGTTTTGGTGGCGAGTGCTGTCACTTTTTCGGGTGTCGATCTTTCTGGTGACTTTACAAAAAAATCTGTTCCTTGGTGGTGCATCAAAAATCCAGTTTATCATCCACCTCAGGGTACGAGCAGTGAGTATACTCCTCCGGTTTCTCGAAGTAATAGCAACAAGGACACCTCTCTTGTTCCAGGTGGTTATAATTTTGGCACCTATACTCCTGGTTTTCAGAGTCGCGGATCTTTTCGTCAGCCCGATCTTACCGCTAAAGTCGAAAATCCTATTGAAAATATGAAGGGGTCTATCAAGAATAAGTTTGGCAAGATTGAGTCTGGAGGTTCTAGTGCTTCTGAAACGTCAGGCGGATCTTCCCGATGGGGTAGCAGTGGTGACACTATTTTTAAAGGTAAAAAACCTGGCGGTACTCCTGGGGTTGGCAACATTCCGGGTATTTCTGTTTCTGGTGAGTATCCACCTTCACAGAGTGGCGACGGCGATGTAACTCCGAAAGATGGATATTGGAACTGGCAACTTGTTTGTCCAGATGGATATACTCCTCAATATGAACTTCTTCAGCAATGTCCTCGAATTAAGAATTTTTTGGAAAAGGGTATATATACCGAGGCTACTCTTCCGCCAGAACTCAAAAAGATTCTTCCTTTGTGCAAACAGGCTAATAGTTGGTTTAAGGTTCCTAAGCAGTCCCCAGATGACTGTGATGCTCTTTTTATGAAAAGTTACGTATATGGCTGGAATAAGTTAACGGGGGAAGAGGCTTCAAAACTTACATATTGTCAGAATATGCAACCTAATCAGTCTGATAAGACGTGGAATAAATTCAAGAATATATGCGTTGATGCAAAAAAGACTGGTAAAAAGTTATCCCCTGATATGGAAAAAGCTTGTAAAGATGGTTTTATTTGGTGGAATCAACTCGTCACGCAAAATGAGTGTAAGGATTTGTTTAAGCTCACATCAGATTATCTTGCCTTTGGCGGAAATGCGTGTGAGTTGCCAATTGGTGACAAGGCATACGCATGTATGGATGTCTATCCAGAACTTGATGCTAAAGCGTCTACAGCCCTTGCTGGTTGCTACAAACAAGGTTAAGAATTTTTGATGGATCATATCTCATGAAACGAATTCTCGTTGTTGCTGGTATGAGTCTGATAGCTATGATTCTCCGGAGTGATTATGTTTACTCCGGAGATTTTTTTATTCCATCATTTGTTATGCATGACATTCCATTTATTGTTCAGGCGCCTTTTGGTGACTGGAATGGGCCTTTTCAGAATGCCTGCGAAGAGGCGAGTATACTTATGATTTCGCAAATGCATCGGCCTTTATTACTATCTCCTCTTGATATTAAAAATCAAATTGTTGCTTTTATTGATTACGAAAATCAACACGAGATTTCTTCGAGTATGAACATTGTTACTGTTCAAGATTTACTCAAATCTCTTTTTTCTGTTCAATCGTACCTTATCGAAAACCCTACTCTTGATGTTATGAAACGGCAACTTGTGGATGGCGTTTTAATTGCGCCTATGTCCGGAGAAATTCTTGCAAATCCTCAGTTTCGTAGACCGTTCCCTCCATATCACATGCTTGTTATTACTGGCTATGATGACGCCAAAAAAGAATTTATCGTGAATGATCCTGGTACTAAGCTCGGCGCAAATTATCGATATTCATATACTACTATTATCAATGCTCTTCATGATTGGACGGGCTCAAGAGAAACCGTTCGATCTGGAGATAGACGGCTGCTTCTTGTACCTTCGTACTAAAATAATTTGCTTTTTTGTGTAAGAGGATTTATTATTATTTCTTACATATTAAAAACTGTTTATGGGGACAAACACGCCACATGGCGGGGATTTTCGCCAACCCGATTCCTACCAGACGAAAGAGTCTGGTGGAGATGAACGACGCAGTCCGTGGGAGATTCGTATTCCACAGGATGATCGTGTTCCGGGTGCCGATGTTCCTACGCCGGGAGTTGGAATTGATGGATTAAATGATTATGAACGTATGGTGATTATTGGTGATCTTATTCGAGAAGACAGGGGTCGGATTGGTGATGTGGGTGTCCCTCTTTATGATCAAATCCCTGGTGATATTCCTAGACCACCCAGAGCTCCGTCAGGAAATGATATTCAGGCTTAGTTAGCTTTGTTGAAGCCATTGCCTTTGAGTCTACTTTCAAGTAAACTTCATGCGCTTTTCCGTATCTTTTTGATCGTCAAGCACCACGCTGGGGATTCGCCAAGCGGTAAGGCATCGCCCTCTGGAGGCGACATTCGGGGGTTCGAATCCCTCATCCCCAGCCAATTTATTTGCCTATTTCCTTGGAGATTACTCTCCCTTTTCTTTTGGAAATTCTGTAGGCGCTGTGTTTTGGCTTTACACTAATGACTTTGAATGAATCGTCAATGAACTCTATGGCGCAGCTGTTGTCGATGGCGATTCCTGTGCCTCCTCGTTTTGCGATCATTTCTTGGAATTTTTTTGCGCGAGGTATGCCATTTGTTCCACTGTTGTAATGGGGGCAGAGAGTTCCTTTGAGAAATCCGAGGCCGCGAACTTTGATGTAGTTCCACTTTTTGGAATTGTAGAATGACATGGAGTCACTATGTCCGCCTTCGAACCAGCATATGGCCCCAGCACTCATTCCGGAGAGGACGATGCCGCGTTTCCATGCTTTTTCAAGAAGTTTATCGATGCCAAGTTTTCGCCAGAGTTTCATCATTTTAAGCGTGTTACCTCCGCCGACATATATAATATCTGTGTTGAGAATTTTGTTTTCAATTTCTTTTTTTGAAATAGTTCTTGGACTTGAGTATAGGAGAAGAGTTGATACTTTACAGCCGAGCTTTTCTCCATAGTACTCGGAAAATTTTTGACAGTATGTTTTATTGTCAGAACTAGCAGTAGGAATGAAAAGTACTTTTGGATGAGGTTTTCTAGAGAGCTCGATAATTCGTTTATCAACAGTGAGTGTTTCACCTTTTGAGATTTCTCCTCCACCGATGGCGATAATTTTTCGTATCATGATTTGCACTTTACTCTCCCCGTTGCCATTTTTCTAGGTTCTAGTATCATTCCTCCATGTCTCACTCTGAACTTCGTACATTACAGCAAGAGGTCCGTTCGCTTGGAACAAAAGAGCGGGCGAAGAATTCGGTGTGGTTTTTTAAGACGGGGCCGGGGCAGTATGGCGAAGGGGATGTGTTTATTGGAGTGACAGTTCCTTCTTTGAGAAAGCTTTCACGGGCGTATGCCGGGTTGCCACTCGCGGATATTGAGACGTTGTTGCATTCACAAGAGCATGAATTTCGGCTTCTGGCTCTCTTTATTTTAGCTATTCAATTCCAAAAGGCGAAGAGCGAAGAGGTGCGTGAAACCATATATAATTTTTATCTCGCGAACACACAGTGGATTAATAATTGGGACTTGGTGGATTCGAGTGCGGGATATATCGTTGGAGAATTTCTCAAAAATCGTGGTAGGAAGGTCCTTACAATGCTGGCTCATTCAAAATCCTTGTGGGAGCGACGTATAGCCATTATTTCGACGTTTGTGTATATCAAAGATGGAGATGCTACCGATGCGTTAGCAATTGCGCGGATACTTTTGCATGATGCGCACGACTTGATTCAAAAAGCTGTTGGCTGGATGCTTCGCGAGGTAGGGAAGCGATGTGGCGAAAAAATAGAACTAGAGTTTCTCGATGAGCATTATAAGACTATGCCGAGGACTATGCTTCGATATGCGATTGAGAGGCTTTCTGAAAAGCAGAGAAAGCATTATATGGGGCGGTAGGGGAAGATGCTACGTCGTTACGGCTGAGGTTTGATGCGTTTATATTTTGCGAAATCCTGTGGAGCTGTATTTCTTGCATTTAGGCCAAGACTAAACTCCCCCTGATTGAGAGTTCGCCTTTCCTGGAATCTCTCTTGAATTATTTGTTCAGCCATGACAAGTAGTTCCGTGTCTGATTCGCATTTTACTTTTCTTGTGTCGGGTGGATATTTGCTTGTGTCTTCGGCTCGGACAATTTTTTTTAATGGTATATTAATGAGAGTTTGTGGATTTTTTTCTTCACCATGAATGTTGCTATCTCCCGAGAGAGAGTAGTCGAAGAATGCCCAAGACTCCGGACGAATTTGCATGGCAAGATTTTTGATAATAAAGTGAGCAAGAGATACACTTCGTTGTTTTTGAAGTATGTCCGTTGCTGGTCCCTTTTTTAGTACGATATTGCATGTAACTCTACATCGACGATCATCGAGTGGAAGTCCTTGATTCCCACTTCCAAATAATTTACAGGTGAGGATCATTCGAGATGAGTCGGTTGGGTCATCGAGCAGTACCAAATAGTTACTCTCTGGTTCGCTGTTTGCGACCTGTAGTGCTTCTCGAGAAAGCCTTTGTTTTGTAAGCGTCGACATGTTATCAAATGAGACTGGACCAGATTTAATATCAAATGTTCTAAAATCTTCTTCATACTTCCAAAGATCTGCCCCCATTGGTTTTGCGAGAACACGGAAAGCGACTACGTCTTTTGCACACACTTTAACAACTCTATCGACGTATTGCTTTTCTGAATTTGGAAGCTTGGCAGACTCTTTGAGTGATGGTGGAGACTGATACAGTTCCCAGGTTTCACTCACAGGAATTAATTTATCATCAACAGCTTTTGCTATTGTTTGTTGCGTTGAAAAAACTACTCTCTGTTGAGTCGATGGTGTACCTGTAGTTGCTGCCGGTTTCTGATTTGCAATTGCGGCTAAAAGTCGTGCCTTTATCTTTGAAGATAAGGCTTTTCCTCCTTCGAGTCTCTCCGCGAGAGCCAAGGCCATGGAGTCCGTTGCTGATAGTCTTTCTGGTACGATATCTGGCATGTTGCTCTATATTTATTTTTTCTATTATACCATAAAATGTATATTTTTTCAAGTATCTGCTTTGGTCCGATAAGCTAATTTACAAATAGATAATACTTATCTTATAGTACGTTCGATGATTATGACTCACACCAAAATGGACCCATCTCTTAAGGATTGGCTCGTTATTTGTTTTAAAATTGGAGCGTTAGCATTTGGTGGGGCAGGAAGGGGTATGCTGGTTCGCGATGCTGTTGTTGTTGAGAAAAAATGGCTTACAAATGATGAGTTTCATCAAATACATACCGTTGCCTCTGTTTTGCCCGGGTCAAATATCGCCAATCTTGCTGCCTATATCGGTTATAGGTTGTTTGGAAATTTAGGCGGTGTGCTAGGGGTTATTGCACTTGTTGTTCCTGGTGCCTTATTGGCATTGATGGTTCTTTTGTTTATTCCAATTAATCAGCCCGATATCGCCAACATTTTTCTCGGATTTTCCATTGCATCCATTGCAATTTTTGCAGTATTTATCGCACAACTTTTTTCTGGCATCAAAAGTCATCACATCTCTGGCCCTCTTCCTCGTTCGAAATATGTTCTGAGGATTCTCGTTTCTCTTACTATCGTAGTATCGATTTTGTTAGGCGGTTCTTTTTTGATTACATTGCTCGGCGGATTAGCTCTTTGTCTTTTTGTTGAATTTCTCGCATGATGACCTATTTTAATATATTTTTGGCATTCTTTAAGATAAGTTTTATTTCATTTGGTGGTGCATTTGGTGCACTTCCGGAATTACAGCGTATTGTTGTCGATGTTCACCATTGGATGAGTGCAAAAAATTTTGTTGATGCATATGTAATCGGACAGTTTGTTCCTGGTCCTAATATGGCCATGAGTGGCGTGATTGGCTATATGGTTGCAGGTATATTGGGATGGTTTGTGGCACTTGCTGGTATATATTCCGGCTCGTTGATTACCATGAGAATTGGATCATTTTATTTCGAAAGACATCGAGAGGTTCAGGTTCTTAAACGAATAGAAATTGCTCTTCGACCATTGGTACTCGGCCTTATCACCGCGAGTGCTATTAAATTTTTTGTTATGCAGGCGCAGGGTTCGCTTGGATTGGCCATGATTATGTCTGGTTTGCTTGTAGCACTGTATTCGTACAAAAAAGTATCGGCCATTTCAGCGATATTTCTCGGGGGATTCTTGTGGTGGGTTGTAAGCTTCTTTTAAAGCTCATTGTCATGTTCTTGGCTTTATTTTTGTTTCCATTCGAGCTCTTGACATCTCTATATTTTTATTATAGATTCTGAGCTCGGATATTTCAGTAACACATTTCATGTTTAAAAAGTTATTTGGTTTTGGGAAGTCGAAAAAGAGTTCGCCTTCTGATATTTCAGGTGTTCCTCATAAGAAGGAAGGACACAGCAGTGCTAACAAGAGTGGTCATGCCGAGACTCCTCGTTCAGCTTCAGGTAGTCATACATCAGGCCATGTAGCCCGTCCAAGCCATAGCGCAGGCCATCATGGCGCGAGTCATACAGCTCGTTCTAGTCACGGTAATGCAGGTCATCACGATAGTCGTTCTAGTCATAGTGATGATCGTACTGGTCGCACCGATCGCGCTCCGGCAAGTCATCACACAGCATCTCGTTCAGGCGGAAGCCGTTTTGGTGGAGGTCGATATGGATCAGGACGATCTTCAGGCGGAAGCCGTTTTGGCGGGGGACGATCTGGCGGTTTTTCAGGAGGTAGTCGAATGGGAGGACGATCTGGTGGTTTCGGCGGTGGAAACCGTGGAAGCTACGGTCGAACTCGAAATAGCGGCGCTATGATGGTTGGAAAGATTGATGTCTCACGATTTGTTAATAAGTCTCCAGTTGTTGAGGTTGTTGATGAGTACGTTCCAGATCATCACTTTTCTGACTTCGCGATTCATCCAAAATTAAAGGAGAACATCGCAAAGAAGGGCTACATTACGACAACTCCAATTCAGGATAAGGCTATCCCACACGTTCTTGAAGGAAAAGACGTTGTTGGTATTGCAAATACTGGAACAGGAAAGACGGCAGCATTTTTGATTCCACTTATTAATAAAGCTTTTCATAATAGAAGTGAGAAGGTTTTGATTCTCGTTCCAACTCGTGAACTCGCTGTTCAGATTCAGGATGAGTACGATGGTTTTGCAAAAGGCTCAGGTCTTCGTGCCGTAACCTGTATTGGTGGTGCGAACATTGTTGCTCAG
Source organism: Candidatus Peregrinibacteria bacterium (assembly GCA_037447365.1). Taxonomy (GTDB): domain Bacteria; phylum Patescibacteriota; class Gracilibacteria; order UBA1369; family UBA12463; genus CALREA01. The sequence continues at coordinate 7,617 of JBBIGU010000013.1, forward strand.
ATGCGAGATCTTCGTGGCCCTCATAGTTTTGTTATTGGTACACCTGGTCGTATCAAGGATTTGATTGAGCGACGGCGTCTGAATCTTGCTGAGTTTCATAACCTCGTTCTTGATGAGGCTGACCGAATGGTCGATATGGGATTCATTCAGGATATCAAATATCTCTTGAGTTTGATGCCAGTTGATCGTCAGTCACTTTTCTTTTCTGCTACGATTTCAAAAGAGATTTCCGGGTTGATTCATGGATTTTTGAAAACTCCAGTTACGGTTTCTGTGAAGATGCGCGATACGGCAGCAAGCGTTGATCAGGATATTGTTCGCGTTACGAAAGCAAATAAACTTGAGAAACTTTGCGAACTTTTGAATCAACCAGGATTCGATAGAGTCTTGATTTTCGGAAAGACAAAGAGGGGAGTTGAGAAGCTCATGCTTGCTCTTCAAAAATTGAACTATAAGGCAGAATCTATTCATGGTGACAAGACACAATCACGACGACAGCGTGCTCTTGATGACTTCAAGAAAGGCAAGGTTCGTATTTTGATTGCGACCGATGTCGCTGCTCGAGGTATTGACGTCAATGATGTCAGCCATGTCATCAACTTTGATATTCCTCAGACGTACGAAGATTACATACACCGAATTGGACGAACGGGTCGTGCTAATAAGAAGGGTTTTGCCCTTACGTTTGTGGAGATGTAATTTCTATCGATGATCGGCTCCGATGGCTTCAGATATATGCTTGTAGCCGTCACGGGCAAGAAGATCGGAAAGTCCAAGCTGGATCTCGCTTATGAGCTGAGGGCCTTGATAGATCATGCCAGTGATGAGTTCGAGAAGGGAGGCGCCGATTCGGATTTTTTTGTAAGCATCTTCTGCGGAGAAGATTCCTCCGACACCGATAATCGTGAATTTTTTGTCGCCGCGAGCAATGCCATTTTTGTAGATGTAAGAGATGAGTTCGTTTGCGAGCGGCTCGACAATTTTTCCGCTCAACCCGCCAACAGAAGGAACATTCGAATCTATAATATTTTCGAGATCTCTTCGTTTTGTAAGGTTTGTACAGACAAATCCATCGACATGGTGCTTGCTTGCGACCTCGAGGATTGCATCAATTTCTACGAAAGAAAGATCAGGGGATATTTTAATAAAAATAGGTTTTTCTGTCGGAGTTTTTTCCATTTCCATGAGTAGTTCTTTGAGCCACTCTGCATTGTGAAACGGTTGACCACCTGCAACATTTGGACAACTGATATTTATGACGAAAAAACTTCCAATCTTGAGAAATCGTTTGTACGTTTCGACATAATCGGCAATCCCAACTTCTTTTTGATTTGTTTCTGGGCAGTTTGTTTTTGCGATATTGATCGCGACGGGAATTTCGAATGGATGATTGTGTAATTTTTCTTCTAAATTCTTGGCAATATTTTCTGCACCAATATTTTTGAGTCCATAATATACAACGAGACTTTGTGACTCTGGGAGCCTCCAAAGTCGCTGTCCAGGATTTCCTTCATATGGCTTTGCGGTAATGGATCCAACCTCCATAAATCCAAAACCAACCGATGGGATAATGTCCGTGAGGATCGCATTTTTATCAAATCCGCCGCTGAGTCCGATTGGATTTTTGAAATATACTCCATGAAGTGTCTGCTCGAGGTTGGGGAGTCGTTCATTTCCAAACATCAATCGTGTCGCACTTCGAGTGATTATATTTTTTCCAAGCAACTCTCCGAAGTGCATCATGCCATCATGGACTTTTTCTGGATCAGAAAGGAAGAATATTTTTTTCAAAATATTTCTATAGAGAAATCCATTTGTCGCGTTCCTCATTTTTGCGAGATTCTGTGACATGGTTGCTGGGTGTTATTTTCTTGACCATTTTCCATTATACCCTTCTTGTTTCAGAATGCGATCCTTGAATTTATTTTCACAAAGCGTATTCTCAGGTAAGACAGATTTTTACTTTTTCTATTTATGCATACATCAAATAAACGTTTATATATGTGGACCGGAGCCGTCCTCATTGTTCTTATTGCTGTTTTTGGAATTTACAAAGCGGCTACGTACGACTCAACTGCAGGACTCACTGTTTCTGCCGTTAGTTCGACGGATTGGACCAAAGGAACTCCAGGAAAGCCGGTTCTTATTGAGTATAGCGACTTCCAGTGCCCTGCTTGCGGTGCTTACTATCCTGTCGTAAAACAGATTGTTTCCGAATATAGCGGTCGTATTCAATTCTCGTATCGACATTTTCCACTTTATGAACTTCACAAAAATGCTCTTGAGGCTTCGTATGCTGCACAGGCTGCTGGTAAGCAGGGAAAGTTCTGGGAGATGCACGACAAGCTTTTTGAACGTCAGAAAGATTGGTCTGACCTCGACGATCCTAAGTCAGCATTTGAACAGTATGCCAAGGAGTTAGGTCTCAATGTTGATACTTTCAAAAAAGATAGTACTAGTACTGATGTTCGTGATGCTGTAGCTCAGAGCCGAGCCAGCGGCGAGGCTGCTGATGTTGGAGGAACCCCATCCTTTTTCTTCAACGGAAAGCGCTTTCAGAATCCTCCAGGTCTTGAGGCTTTTCGTGCTGCTCTCGACTACTATCTTTCTCAATCACCAGTTCAAACAACTTCTAAGTAATGCCAAATAAAAAAACAGTTTGGTTTATGCTCGCCCTGAGTTTCCTTGGATTTCTTGATGCTACTTATCTTACGATAAAGCACTATGCCGGGACCGCCCTTGTTTGTAATATTTTTTCTGGATGTGATGTTGTTACTACGAGCAAGTATTCCGAAATTCTTGGCCAGCCGATTGCTCTTCTTGGGGCAGTTTATTATCTCTCGATGTTTTTCTTTTTGCTCTATTATCTTGATACTCAAAAAGCACGGGTTCTTTCTCTCGCTGCGTACGCTACAATCACTGGTTTCATCGCTTCGATGAGTCTTATGTATATTCAGTTTTTTGTTTTGAAAGCGCTGTGTGAATACTGCGTTTTTTCTGCGCTTACCTCGACGACACTTTTCTTGTGTGGAGCTACGATTCTTTGGAAATCAAAGCGTTTGCGAGATGACTAAAATTTCGTTATAGTTACATCACCTCTAATGATTTTTTATGCGTGAAATTCGAATCGACGACAAAGACCTTTCTCGTGGCAAAAAAGAGACGAGACATGTTCGCGATGTCGATGTTCCAAGTAGTCGCATGGGTTTTGAGGTTAATGAGATTCAGGATCGTTCGAATGGAACCGAGGAGATATATGAAGAGGTTATTGTTGATGATCGAGAGCCTGGAGATCAGGTAAAGGTCAAGTTTGATAAGTTCGTTCAATTAGTCGCGACTCACAACTTCGAGGAGGTTTTGAAGCACCATGCAGATGAGGATATTATTATGAATTCTAATCTTTTGATGGATTTGGCTTCCGCTCATGAGGACGAGGTGGAAGATCCAAAAAAACAGCCGATGCTCATTGGTGTTGGCGTGGTGATTGGTTTGGTTGCGGCTTATATTCTCTTGAAGTTCTTCTAAGTTTCTTTAGAATGCGTTCGATATGGCTGATGATACTCGTATGTACAAACGCGTGATGCTTAAGCTCTCTGGTGAGGTCCTTCAAGGACCAGCCCAGGGTGGCATTGATGGTTCAACGCTTGCTTCAATGTGTCAGGATGTTAAAAGGATTGTGGACCAGGGAGTGAAAGTTGCTTTGGTTATTGGCGGTGGAAACTTTTGGAGATTCCGTGATCAACAGGAACTCGGTTTTGAACGTGTTCTCTCTGATAATATGGGTATGATTGCCACAGTGATGAATGCAATGGCATTTCAGGACTCATTGCGAAGAATGGGTGTCGCTGCAAAGGCGTTCTCTGCCCTCGCAATGCCAGGTGTCTTGGAGGTCTACACTCCGCGCGCCGCCCGTGATGCCTTTGTTACTCACGATGTTGTCTTGTGTGCTGGCGGAACAGGTAATCCATACTTTACGACTGATTCTGCGGCGGCGCTTCGTGCCCTCGAACTCCAGTGTGATGTTCTCCTGAAGGCAACGAAGGTTGATTATGTTTGTGATAAGGATCCGAAAAAGTTCCCAGATGCTAAGGTCTTCAAAGTTCTTACTTATAAGCAGGTTCTTGAGATGGGTCTTGGTGTTATGGATCTTGCTGCGGTTTCTCTCTGTATGGAAGGAAAGCTTCCTATTATTGTCTTTAATATGCAGACTCCAGGTAATCTCGACAAAGTTATTGCCGGTGAGGCGATTGGTACGGCCATTATCTCTGACGCATAGTTTTCCCACGCTTTTATTTTCGTTCATGTACTTTATCTTCTAAAATTTTTATTCCATGCTTCCACAAAACCAGATTGATGATGCAGCTTCTCAAATGAAAAAGGCTATTGATCACCTGAAAGACGAGTTTTCAAAGCTTCAGGTTGGTCGTGCTACTCCAGCCCTTGTTGAAGACGTAAAAGTTGACGCTTATGGATCTCTTCAGTCACTTAAGGCTGTTGCAAGCGTCTCTGTTCCTGATGCAAAAACGATTCAAATTCAACCATGGGATCGTAGTCTTTTGGGCGCTATTGAAAAGGGGATTCAGATTGCCAATATTGGTCTTACTCCAAATAATGATGGTATTTATATTCGAATCAATATTCCACCACTTACCGAGGAGCGACGAAAGGATCTTGTAAAAGTCGTGAGTCGTTATGCTGAGGAGGCCAAGATTGCCATTCGAAACACTCGACAGGAAGCGAATAACTCGTTTAATGCTATGAAGAAAAACTCAGAAATGACAGAAGATGAGCTTCATGCTGGAATAAAAGTCATTCAAGATCATGTTGATAGATCTAACCGAGAAATAGAAGAGATGTCCAAAAAGAAAGAACAGGATATAATGACCGTGTAATATCTTCGACGTCTTGTCGTTGTCCCTCACTCCTTGACCTACTCACATGCATCTTTTCCTCACGATTGTTGCGTTCATCATTATTTTATCGGTCCTTGTTCTTATTCATGAACTTGGCCACTACTACTTTGCTCGACGAGCTGGTGTTCGTGTTGATGAGTTTGGTTTTGGCCTTCCCCCTCGTCTCTGGGGTAAAAAAGTAGGTGATACAATTTATTCTATCAACCTCTTCCCATTCGGCGGTTTTGTACGTCTCTATGGTGAAAATGCTCAAGAGGCAGGCGCTATTACCGATCAAAAAAGTTTCAACTCAAAGACTCTTCGAGAACGATTCTCTATTGTTTTTGCTGGTGTTGCGATGAATCTTATTCTCGCTATTCTTCTTTTGTCATTTGGTTTCTTTGTTGGTATCAAGCCACTTCTTATTGATTCTTCCGATATCCTTCAGGCAATTGAACAGCATCAGCTTATCGTTCAGCCTGGTTTTGTTATCAAGGATGTTGATAAGGGAAGTATTGCCGAGCGGTATGATCTTCGTTCGAATGACCTTATCGCTGATGTGAATGGCGGAGCTGTTTTTGATCTAAAAGTTGTTACCCAGGCTCTTGAACAAGCTGATACAAAAGGCATTCTTCTTCGTGTTCGTCGAGGTGATTCGATCATCCGCGTTGCCATTCCAAAAGAGCAGTTCAGCAAGAAAGACAATGTTCTCGGAGTTTCCTTTTATGATAACTTTGTTCTTCCTCGTGTTGGTATTCAGAGCGTCAAGGCGAATAGCGATGTTGCCAGAAGTGGTTTGGCCGCAGGTGACATTATTATCGCTGTTAATGATAAGCCAGTTTATACCCTCGAGGATTTTCAATCGACATTTCTCTCATTCCGAAGTTTTACCGTTCAGTATCAACGCGATTTTAAAGAGTATACAACGACTGTTACCTTTCCACAGCGAAAAACTATTGCAGTGAGCGGCGTTATGGCCGGAAGTCCTGCCGAAAAGGCTGGTCTTCAAAAAGGCGATGTTATCGTTCAGATTCAATTAAAAGATGTTAACAGTCCTGACGCTGCAGTGAAGCTTTTACAAGAAGCCCGAAATGCCAAACAGTCAGCTCAGGTTCTTGTTGAGCGCAAGAATAGGCTTCAAACTGCGTATCTTTCTGCAGCTCCAGATGGCACATATGGCGTTGAGATTGCCCCGATTGTTAATCAGAATATTGATGTTGTTACCTCGGCTCTTTCTATTCCAACTTCTATCCTTGAATTGAAACCAGTGTCCCATTCTTTCTTTAAGAGTATCGGTATGGGCTTCAAAGAATCCTATCGTCTTGGAGTTGCTACAGTCTCTATGTTTGGTGCTCTTTTAAGTGATATTTTTACCCACTTTGATGTTCCTGTGGGTGTCTCAGGTCCGGTAGGAATAGCTCAGATGACGGGAACATTTGTACAGGAAGGCTTCATGTCTGTTATTCGATTTATGGCACTCCTCTCATTGAGTCTTGCCGTCTTGAATCTTTTTCCACTCCCTGGGCTTGACGGTGGTCGACTTCTTTTTATTATCATTGAGGCGATCATTGGACGACGTGTTGATCAACGTGTAGAGCAGGCTATTCACGCTATTGGGGCTATTCTCTTGATTCTGATAATTCTTCTTGTTACATACAAGGACATTGTTCGACTCTTCTAGTTTTGAGTGACACTTCGATACTGTTACGAAAAACTTCTTGCGAGGATTAAAAAATAGACGTCTTGTTTCATTGCGATCTTTCCAAAAAGATTTCTAATGTTTTTTATACCACGACCCCTAGTGGTGTGACTGTTTTTTACCATCAAAACTTTGCTTTTGTCCTGAGGTGAAGAATATGTGCAAAAAACTTGATACATAGGGGGGTGATGGGTACTATGTTCCAGCGACAGAAATTTTTAATGTTTTTTTAATCTTTTCTATCGTTCTGTGAGCCCCCTTTTCCCCAGACGTACCATGGAAGAATTAAAAGATATTTGGAGAGGTGTTTTGAAGGTTATGGAACAAACCATTCCTCGAACTACTTTTGTTACGTGGTTTCAAAATACTGCACCTCTTCGTTATGAGCAGGGGATCTTTGTTGTTGGATTGCCACATGTTTTTGCTATGCAGCAGGTTCCAAAACTCTATGGTGCTCGTATTCATGACGTGCTCAAGGCGACACTTCCAAATTTTCAAAATGTTTCCTTTGAGGTTGATGCTGCTCTTGCGAATAGTGATGATGAGCGTCGAATTGAGCTCAAGACTGAGCCTACCAAGAAGGTTCGCAAGGTTTCCGGTGGTCAAGAGGTGAGTTTCGGAGATGGACTTCGAAGTAAGGTGCTTCAGCAGCGTTACAAACTTGATTCATATATCACTGGACCAAACAATAGGCTTCCTTATGCGGCTTGTCAGGCGGTTTCTTCCAATCCAGGAGGCATCTATAATCCACTTTTTCTCTATGGAAAAGTTGGTTTAGGAAAGACGCACCTTCTTCAGGGAACCGGTAATCAAATCGTGAAAAATCATCAGGATGCGGTGGTTGTATATATCACCTCCGAAAACTTTATGAATGAGGTGGTTGAGGCGATTCGGACCCGTCGCATGAAGGATGTAAAAGAAAAATATCGACGTGTTGACTGTTTGATTGTGGATGATATCCAGTTCTTTGGACGTGGAACCTCAACCCAAGAAGAGTTCTTCCATACGTTTAATGATCTCTATTCGGCTGGAAAACAGATTATCTTGAGCTCTGATCGTGCCCCAAAGGAGTTGGAAAATCTTGATGATCGTCTTCGAAGTCGATTTGGCATGGGTATGGTTGTTGAAGTTCAGCCACCTGATTATGAGACTCGTCTTGCGATTTTGCAGAGTAAATGTATGCAGGAGGGTGTTATTATCGATCCTGATGTTTTAAGTTGCATTGCTTATCATGTTGAAGAAAGTGTTCGAGATCTCGAGGGTGTTTTGAAGAGTATTATTGGTATGATGCAGCTTGAGAAGATACAGCCAACTATCGAAACGGCTCTTGAAAAGATTCGTCAGTTTAATAAAGCGGTTGAAATTCGGGATAACTTTGTTCCTACTGGTGGTCCACGTCCACCTGTTTCCGGATCGGCACGAGGATTTGTTCGAAACATTGATCTTGTTATGACGACTGTTGCGAAATATTTTAATATTTCAAAGCAAGATCTTATTGGCGAAGATCGACGAAAGGAGATTCTTGTTCCACGCCAGATTTGCATGTACCTCATTCGTGAAGAACTTGATGAGGCGTATGAAAAAATAGGTGCTGACTTTGGCGGCAAGAATCACACGACTGTTTTGCACGCTTGTAATAAAATTCACAAAATGCTCCAGACTGATCAGCGAATTGTTCGTGACCTTATGGCCATTCGCAAAGAGCTAGGGCTGGTCTAAAGTTGATTGACCTTTTCTTATGGCTTATCGGGCCTATCATCATCGTGTTCATCGTCGTCGGCTTATAGACTATTTTTTGCCGCTTTTTCTTTTTATTGCTTTTGCGGTTATTGTTATTCTCTCTTGGCAGTTATATCGATCAATAACAGTAAAAAATGAGCCGCTTGATATGTACCTCTATACTTTGCAGGGTAAATCCAAAATACTTCCTGCTGGGACATATAATTGGGATAACGCCTATGATGGCATGCGAGTTCTCCAAGGTGATGAAGTTCAGTCATTACTAGGTTCACGCGCAGAATTGATTTTTTTTAAGAAATTTTGGCTTCGCCTCAATGAAGATACTACGGTCAACCTTCAAAGAATTCTCTCTTCTCAATCTGAGGACGAGTATGAAATATATCTCAAAGGGGGTTCTTCTTGGTTTAATGCCGATTCCTATACCGATAAACATATTGCACTCAACGTTTTTACTCAACACCTCAAAATAGAGGGACAGGGTGGGGTATTTGAAGTTGAGGATACCTCTGATCGTAAAGGAGGGATGGAAGTTATTCGTGCCATAACCGGTAGCGTTCGCGTTGCTGTTATCGTGAACGATGGTCAGAAGCGACGTGAAGTTGAGGCCATCACGGTTGCTGCTGGCCAAGAGTTTTCAATGGATGCTGCTGACTATAATGCTTATCAAAAATATCAAAGTCCTGAGGTTTTAACCGCTATTCCTGATGATTTTATTAGTGACGAGTGGTATCAATGGAATAACCAAAAAGACTTGACGTTGTCTCATTGATTTTTATCTTCGAGCTACTTTTTAAGGTTACTTTAAATATATTGCTCGATTTCTGTTTTGTTGATCGTTGCTATCTGCAAATATTGCCTTTCCTGACTTTGGGTCGGTGATGTAAAACCAATGAGAAGTTTTTATTGGATTGAGCGCTGCAAGAATTGTTTTTATCCCCGGGTTGCTAATTGGGCCCGGAGGAAGTCCTTTTCGAGTATAGGTGTTGTAAGGGGAGTCCTGCTTGAGGTCGTTTTTTGTTAGATCCTGTCTTTTGAGATCATAGATAAGTGTCGCATCAATATTAAGCATCCAACCAGATTGCGCACGTTTCCAGATGATTCCTGCAACGATCGGAAGATCTTCTGGGTGACGTACTTCTTTTTCTAGCATGGATGCTGTCGTGATCAGCTCAAAGAGAGAGATGTTTTTCGTAGAAAGCTGTGTTGCAATATCTGTTGGGATTTTTTGTTTAAAGTTTTGAAGCATCAGGTCAATAAGATTTTCTGATGAGAAATTTCCTGCATCAATTTTGTATGTGTCCGGAAAAAGAAACCCCTCAAGTGGTAGGGAAGTCGCCATCATTTCTTGCCTTGGAAGAAATGGATACGTTTTCCAATTGTTAAATCTTTTTACGGCGTCAATAAAATCACCCTGTTTGATAATTTGATTTTCCGTGAGTTTGTCATCAATTTGCTTGATAGTGTAGCCCTCTGGAACCGTAAGATAGTTTTTTGCTTGTTTTGAGTCGGTAACAATTGCAGCAATTTGCTTGATTGGCATTGAGGGACTTACCTCAAAGCGACCAGCAAGAATTTTATCTTCTTTGTCCTGGTCATCTAAGTAATCGCTGAAGTATGACGCTTTTTTGATGATCTGTTTTTCCTCGAGAAGCTTTCCAACACCTTTTGCCGAATCACCCTTTTGAATAAGGATGAGTTGGGTTTTTGTATTCGCCGGATTGAATCCATTATTTACCGCCTCGGTGTACTTAATGTGCCGAAAAATCAAAAAACCTATAATAAGACAAATCACAATAGCTCCTTTTGTTTGGCGACTTATTGGACTGACCGTTTTTCGGCGGTGGCTGAGTGGGGTGAAGGCCATTGCGGAAGGGTTAGTTGGTGATTTTTAGGACTTTGCTTCCTGACCAGCTTCTGGTTCGGCACCCATTCCCATCATACTCATAACTCCCTTCATCTTGTCTGCAGCGATTTGTTGACCTTTTTTAAGTCCTTTATTGAAAGCTTTGACCAATGACTTTTCGAGAGAGCCTTTGTTTTGAAGTGCCTCGTCGGAGATTTTGACATCCATAACCTCCATTTCGGCGTTGATGGTGACGACGACACCATCTTCTTCAGCTTCAATATGAATATTTGCAAGCTCCTTTTTAATGGTTTTTGCTTCCTTTTGAAGCTTGTACATGTCCTTTGCTTGTTGGAATACTCCCATGGTTATATGTATTAAGGTAATAAAATCGGTCTTATGTCCGTGGTGATTGTACTGAAGCTGGCTCAACCAGTCAAAGTCTTCGCTAAAAACTCTCAAAAACGACTTGTCTTGGGGTACAATTTTCGTTACAATGCGCCCGCTTTGTCAATTTATTTCACGTATTTTTTAGGTTACTTTCTATGGAAACTCAGGAATCACAAGTTTTAGAAGCTCAATCACGAGACAACAGCGTTAGCCTTTCCGCTTTGCGACGAGCTAAGCAGATTCCAGCTATCGTCTATGGTCCAGGTAGCCAACCATTCCAGATCTCTATGGAATACCAGATGTTCCGACGCATTTTCCGTGAAGCTGGTGAGAGTTCACTTATTGACCTGAAAGTTGATGGAAAGAAGGATTACAAAGTTCTCGTCCACGCTGTTCAATTTGATCCAATCTCAGACGAAATTACACATGTTGATCTTTTGAATGTTCGAATGGATCATCTTCTCACAACACTTATTCCGGTTGAGCTCGTTGGTATTGCTCCAGCTGTTAAGGATCTCAACGGTAACTTGACTCTTCCACGTCACGAAATTCAGGTTCGATGTCTTCCTGGTGACCTCGTTAAATCAATCGTTATTGACGTTTCTGGTCTCAAGACATTCCAGGATTCAATTCACGCTCGAGACCTCAAGGTTTCTGAGAAGATTCACATCATGCTTGATCCAGACGCAACTGTTGTGACAGTCCTTCCTCCACGTAAGGAAGAAGAAGTTGCTGTTGCTGCTGTTGCTGCTACTCCAGCTGCCGGTGCTGCTCCTGCCGCAGGTGCTCCTGCTGCCGCCGGTGCTGCAAAAGCTCCTGCTGCGAAGAAGTAATATATATGTATGGGCGCACTCGTTCCTTCGTTTGACGATAATACTCTTGTTGCCGATCCGGCCGCAGAAGTTGTTGATCCTTTGAATGTACGTATTCCATTGGAACTTGAACTTCTTTGTTTGAGTGATATGGATCATGCCGACTCGATGGCTCACGCTTCCGTTCTTTTTCACTCTTCTATTGATAGAGGTGTTGGTATTCGTGGTACTGAAATCGTTCCAACCGTGACCGCACAAATGATCGCTATGCGTAAGCTTCTTCAGGATAAGGCTGTTCAAGGTGACGCTCCTGAAATTGTTCAAAGTAAAACCTTGGAACTTACTGACTGGGTTATTACATTCCGACTTCTTCCAGATGGCATCGTCGAGAAACACTATCGAAGCGCTATTGGTGCACACCTCCTGACACTTTCGCCGGATGGCGAGTTGGTATTTCAATCTGCTCCTTCAGGTATACTTCTTATTGGGGATTCCGATGTAGAGACCGAAGAAGATCCCGTGAAGACCATTGCTCGACTTCTTGCAGAGTTTAGAGAGAAGGCTAAGTCACCAGAAAATCTTTAGAAATTACTTCTTCCAGAAACTGAAGATTGGTAAATGGCTCAGGCTTCTAAAGATCCCTTTAATTGTGCCCTTTGTGGTGTTTTGGATTCCCTCGATAGTTTTGCCCTTGAGACCACCTAGAATTTCCTTTCCCTTGTCGACCATGCTATCAATCGCTCGACCTCCGAGCTTCTTTGCCGTCTCTCCGCCGGGAATGTATTTGAGGATGGACATGGGTGTATTTTACTTTTTTAAGCACAAAAAAACCAGGGAATGGCTGTCTTCCCTGGTTTCAATATTGCATCTATTACTTCAACAAGAACGTCGTTGCGATCATCGGAGCGATGATGACGGCGATTGTGTTAATAACCTTGATGAGGGCGTTTAATGCTGGACCTGCTGTGTCCTTGAACGGATCACCGACCGTGTCGCCAACAACGGCTGCTTTGTGGGCGTCAGAGCCTTTTCCACCGTAGTTACCATCTTCAATAAACTTCTTTCCATTGTCCCATGCGGCACCGCCTGTGGACATGAAGAGAGCCATCAAGAATCCACTCAAGATAACACCTGCAAGCATACCTCCAAGTGCGCGTGGACCGAAAACGAATCCAACGACGATTGGAGAAAGAACAGCCATGACACCTGGAAGAACCATCTGCTTGAGAGCTGCTTTTGTAACGATATCAACACATCGACCATAGAGAGGTTTTCCTGTTCCTTCCATGATTCCTGAGATTTCTCGGAACTGCTTTCGAACTTCTTCAACGACAGCGTGAGCGGCGACTCCAACTGATCGCATACATGATGATGAGAATGCGAATGGAAGAAGACCTCCAATCATGAGACCGATCAATACGATGTGATTATCGATGTTGAACGAGAATGATGTACCACCAGCGTATTTTGCGAGTTCGCTTGTGAATGCCTGGAAGAGCACGAGCGCAGCGAGTGCGGCTGATCCGATTGCGTATCCTTTTGTAACTGCTTTTGTTGTGTTTCCAACTGAGTCGAGCTCATCAGTAATCTTTCGAACTTCTGCAGGAAGCTTGGTCATTTCTGCGATACCACCAGCATTGTCTGTGATTGGACCGTATGAATCAGTAGCAATAACCATGCCTGTTGTAGAAAGCATAGCGACGGCTGCGATAGCGATACCATAGATACCACTTGATACTGCTGCGGATTTTTCACCGAAGTAGTAAGCGAGGTAGATACCAACAACGATTACGAGTGTTGGAAGAATGGTTGATTCGAGACCAACAGCGAGACCTGCAATGAGGTTTGTTCCAGCTCCTGTCTGCGAAGCCTTTCCGATAGCCTTTACTGGGCGATACTCCTTTGCAGTGTAGTACTCAGTAATAATGTTGATGAAGAGTGTAATACCGATACCGACGAGTGTCGTGTAGAAGATCATGATGTCACCAATCATGTTCATCGTGACGAAGTAGAATCCAATAGCGGAAATAACTCCTGTTGAGATCATGCCCTTATAGAGAGCACCCATGATGTTTTGCGTTTTTCCGAGTTGAACGAACCATGTTCCAATAATTGATGCGACAACCGCAACAGCTCCGAGAGCAAGAGGGAAGACGATTCCGCTTGCACCAATAGCTCCTGTGAGTGTTGATGATGCGAGAATCATTGAGGCGATCAATGTGACAGCGTATGTCTCAAAAAGATCAGCTCCCATACCTGCACAGTCACCCACGTTATCACCGACGTTGTCAGCAATAACGGCTGGATTTCTTGGATCATCCTCAGGAATATTTTTTTCAACTTTACCAACGAGGTCTGCTCCTACGTCAGCAGCTTTTGTGAAGATACCTCCACCAACACGAGCAAAGAGAGAGATGAGTGAAGCACCAAAACCGAATCCAACGAGAATATTTGTAGCATCTCCTGCTGGAATATTAAGAATGCTTGTGAAGAAGTAGTAAAAACCGCTTACACCGAGAAGTGCGAGACCAACGACAGCGAGACCAGTCACAGCACCACCACGGAATGCGATGTTGAGAGCTTCTTTGAGACCCTTTCGTGCACCTTCAGCTGTTCGTACGTTTGCACGAACTGATACGTTCATACCAATATATCCTGCGAGTCCTGAGAAAATAGCACCAGCGAGAAAGCTTACTCCGGTCCAAACGCCATTGTTGTACTGACCCTTTGGCATAAATATCGCCAAGAGTACGAAAATAATAATGGCAAAAAATGACATCGTCATACTTTGACGATTGAGGTATGCCTTGGCACCTTCTTGAATAGATTTAGCGATGGCCTGCATTGCGGCATTGCCTGTAGGCTTTCTAACGACCCACATAACGAGAAATCCTGCGTAGACCAGCGCGAGGAGACTAACAGCAAGTGCGATAAGCACAGTGTTCATAGAAAAATGGTAAAGAGGGTAAAATTGGCTATTTCAGCTTGGCGTATAGTAAACCAAAATGGGCTATTTTGTCCAAAATCAGAGTGGCTTTTTAGCTTAATTTGTGGTATAATTCTATGATACTAAAACTCTCTCATGGCAGACGAAGAAAAACCAAAGCAGGATGAGGTGAAACAGGAGGTTACTCCTGTTGCTCCAATTACCCCAAAGATTGAAAAGATTTCTTCTCAAATTTCTTCAGAAGTGGAAGATGATCTTCCTGAATTTGATGATATCGAAGAAGGGGAGTCATTTGGTCATACAATGAAGCGAGTCCTTGGAGCTGCCGGTATTCGTGCCGGAAGTGTTATTGGATGCAGCGTTGTTCTTATCATTGTTATCGGTGTTGGTCTTTTCTTTTCTCAAGGTGGATGGACGAAGTTCAGTCAATATATTCCATTCCTCCACCAAACTGAAGAAAAGCCAGTTACTCATCTTCAGCCGTCGGATGTTACAGGAACTGATATGGCATTAGCATACCTATATGGAACATATCCGACTCCAAAGGGCTTGTATCCATCTTCAATGGAGACTGCTTATAAATTTGGAGGAATATTGCCAATTGCTTTTATTATTATTCCTCCGCAGGATTCCGGTCTTCTTCTGGCGTATAAGTTTGGATATCGCGGATATTCTTACGATCGTATTGAAGTGTATATTGATAATATTCGACAAATTCAAAATGCGCTTAATACTGATATTAATGCTGCCTTGAATCAGAGTGTTGATCGAAGATTGGCCCTCGATCGTTTGCTTCGAGACTTTGATGATTTATCAGCTCGTTCTGTGGAAAATGCTGGACTTGTTGTAAAAGAAGTTCTTACGTTACAAAGTCAGACGAGTCCTTCAAAAGATAGAGTGAACAATATTCAGAAAGATTTTAATGCAAATCTGTCTGCGTTCTTGCCTCGAGAAACACGTAAATCTCTTGAGGATTTCGTTGTAGCAAGTAAAGAAGACGTTGAGTTACGTGCACAGCTTGGTGCCTTTACGAAGCTTGATAAGTACTATCAGGTGGCTAACGTAAAACTTGCTGCACGCATCAAGGACCTCAAGGCAAATCAAGAGGCTCTCGTGAAAGGTGTTAAAGTATTCGATATTAAAAATTCAGATCTTGATATCATTAAGTATGAAGGTACTCCACCGAAGGATACGATCGCTACTCCAATAGGAAGAGACTCTTCTGGCGGTACGAATACTTATTCTCCGATTGATTTTGCCACTGGAATCCATAATTAGGTTGTGATTAGGCTGGTAAGTCGTGTTTTTGAAATGCTTTTTTAGCTTTGGACCTTGATTTTTGGCTTGTTATGAGAGGGTGTATCACCCCATAATAGAGCCTATGAGTTTATTGGACGACATACCTAGAAAGATCTCACTGCTTGGATTAACTTTTAAACCCGAGACGGTTCGTGCTGTGCGCGATTTTGTTCAAGAAATAATGCCTGAAGGAGTGGCGCGCGCTGATCGTGTGTTTGATTATCTCCTCAATCTTGGTCCTGACGAAGACGCTGTTGTTGCTGGATATCTTTTTGGCGCGCGCCTTCCTTTAGATCCGCATGCTGCGAAAATTCGCCATCATTTCGGCCCATCCGTTGAGCGCCTTTTAGGATTTCTTTATAAGGTACATGCGCTTCGACCAGATTTTTCTCGAAATGATACCGAAGTTTTACGCCAGGTGATTTTGATGATGGCTCAGGATATTCGAGTTATGTTTATTCGTCTTGCTGATCGTCTTCATGAAATGCACACTCTTGAAGGCCTTTCTTCTGAAGAACGAAAACAACTCTCCGAAGAGTCTCTTAAAATTTATGCACCTGTTGCTTCACGTTTGGGTATGTATTCGATTAAATGGCAACTTGAAGACCTGGCATTTGCTTCTTTAAATCCAAGTCAGTATTCCAATATTGCTCGTCAGCTTCAGCAATTTGGTCTTGAGCGAAAGAGTGCTCTCGACCTCTTCCAGGAAGAAGCTATTAAATTCCTCCATCACAAAGGTGTTGTTTGTCGCGTTACAGGTCGTACCAAAAGCGTCTATAGTATCTATAGAAAGATGCGACGAAAAAGTACGGATGAAATTTCAAATCTTCATGATATTTTTGCTATCCGTATCATTCTTCCAACGTCTATTGTCGATAATCGTGAGTCTACAGAGGCGCTCTATTCTGTTCTCGGAATGATTCATAATAAATGGACTCCAATTCCTGGACGTTTTAAAGATTATATTGCCGTTCCAAAGCCTAATGGTTATCAGAGTCTTCATACGGCTATATTTACAACCACCTCTGGTCTCAAGAATCAGCCTGTTGAAATTCAGATTCGATCTGAACAGATGCATCGAGAAGCCGAATATGGTATCGCTGCCCACTGGCTTTATGAAGACACTCGTGGCGTTTCAACACAATTTGATAAGAAGGAGATGACCAATCTCCTTGAGAATAAAGAAACGGAGTCTGAGGCGAAGGATAAACGTCTTAAAAAACAAATTGAATGGCTCCGTGGTTTAATGAAAAATCATGATTCTGATGAGTCTGAAGATCGGCAAATTGAAAGTGATCTTCAAGATTTCAAGATTGATGTTTTTCAAGATCGCATTTTTGTTTTTACTCCAACCGGTGAGGTCAAAGATCTTCCTGCTGATGCGACTCCTGTTGACTTTGCGTATAGTGTCCATACTGACATTGGACATCGATGCGCTATGGCTCGTGTAAACGGAACCATCGTTCCTCTTAATGCTTCTTTGAAAAATGGTGATGTGGTTGAAGTTGTTTTGAAGCCAAAACCAAATCCACGATCTGAGTGGTTGAGTTTTGTTAAAACGGTATCGGCACGTCAAAAAATCAAGGTATGGTTCAAAAGTCAAAATCGTGAACTGAGTCTTCGTGAGGGCCGTGATCTTCTCAATAAACATCTTCGTCGTTTAAATAAACCGGCGCTTGATGATCATATGAGTATTCTTAAAAATTATGAGGGCAAGACTCTTTCCGTTGGTGAGCGTCAGAAGATTCTTGAAGGAGTTGGTAATGGTTCAATTCTTGTGAATACGGTGATGAAAAGACTTTTTTCATCCGAAGATCTTATGCAGCCACTTGCTCCGGCGCCCCTCAAGGTTATTGAAAATTCACTCCCGATTGAAAAACGAATTCTTCTTGGAGGAGAGGCGGGACTTCCTGTTCGTATCGCCCAGTGTTGTCTTCCGGCTGATGGTCAACGTATTGTTGGATATGTAACTCGTCAGCATGCCTCGATTCATCGCATAGATTGTAGTCATTTACAGAGCTCTAATCCTGCGAGAATTCTTGATGCAAAATGGGTTACCGATCGTCAAAGTGTTCAGAAATATAGTGTTCGTATCCTCGTTGAAGCTGTAAATCGTATCGGATTGCTTCGTGATATTACGAGCGCGATTGCTGATATGAATATCAATATTCTTGATTTCTCTATGAGACATCAAGATGAGAGGTTTGTTCTTCGCTCTTTACTTCTTGAAATCGATGGTTACGAACAGCTTGATGAAATTCTTCGTAAACTAGATGGCATTACTGGTGTTGTAAACGTTATCCGCGAAGAGACGCGAGAACATCGAGGGATTTCGGAATCGAAAACGTCTGGGCGTTCCAAAAAATCTGAAGAATTTGATTAATTTCTCTTTGCTGCGTTACATTGATTTTAATTGTGAGTATTTCCTTCAGAGAATGCTTTTTGATGAAGTTAAGAAGCTTGAGATAGTCTGTACTAAATCGATTGCGCGCAAGATTATTGGTTTGAGATAGGCATGTTGCGCACAAGATTTCTAACGGATGCCAACCTTCGATCATCTCGATATCGATTTTTTTGTGACAACGAATACAGTTGGAAAATGATGGAAGCACCCCCAGTATCTCAAAGACCTGTACCTGATATCCTGCAAAAAGAAGGTCTTCTTTTCCCTCATTCTTGAGCATGTCTAGTATCTGAAGCGCTTCAATAGTGAGATGATATAGTTGCTGCGAAGGATGATCTTCTTCCGTACATCGATAGGCAATATCAATAATTCCAAGCCCGATAGAAGACTTCGTAAGATGTGCCTGAAGATACTGATATGTTGTTTCTGTCTGACACTGTGTAATTGTCCAGCTATTCCCAGGTCTTTTGTATAGGAGCATATTGCAAACGTTGAGAGGGGAGAGTCGACTTGTAAAAGGGGATGTGAGCTTTTTCGCTCCACGAGCTTTTACTGCGATCTTTCCAAGTTCTGGCGTTAAAATATATACTCGGCGATCGTGTTCCCCGAGCGTATAATGTTTAAGTACCAATCCCGTTACATGGTGGTAGCGTGAGTCCATTATGAGATGACCATATGTTTGCGTAAATGCCTTTCGACTGCTGCATAGCTACTCAAGAGTGTGAGCGTGAGTGTTGCAATAATTTCACCTGAAAGAAGCCAAAAAAATGGGATAGAGAATTGTGTTGAAAAAATACTTACCCCTGGCAAGAATGCTGCTTTCATGAGAATTACAAACCCGATAAAACTAATCAAAATCGCTATAAGGCTTGCCCAGATCGCTTCGAGAAGATAGGGGAGTCTGATAAAAAGTGGCGTTGCTCCAACGAGTCGCATGATACTGATTTCCATTCGTCGATTGTAAATTGTGAGATGAACTGCGTTGTTCATAATCAGCAAACTTCCTATGAGAAAGGCTGTTATTACCCAAAAAAGCAGTGTTTTTGAAAACCCATTTATCTTCTGAAGATTCTTGGTAACTGCTTCGGTTACAGACATGTCCCTGCTTTTTTCATTTTTTTCCTCAAAGATGTTTGTCATAAGTCCGCTGTCTGGAGATGCTCGAAGGAAGTTCTGGATTTTTTCGTAATCATCAGGACTTTTTACTGTAATTTGAATGCTCGGAGGGAGCGTATTTTCAAGATTAAATTTTTCGTAATATTGAGCTGTCTGTGGGTGGTCCTTTAGAAACCTCTGTAGTGCTTCCTGTTTTGAAATGTAGACAGAGTCTTTTATTCCGTCTTGTTGCCTGAGTGAGTTGTTGATTTCCTGAGCTCTTTTTTCGTCGATATTATCTTGAAGATATACGATGAGATTAATTTTTTGGCCAAGATCGTTGAGTTGATTTTTTACGATAATATTTACGACGAGAATAATGTTCAGCACGAATAAAATAATCGCCATCAAGAGAATGGTTGCAATCGAGCTGTATTTGTTTCTCCAGAGATTTTTGATACTAGTTTGAATGCTGAGATCGAGTGTGGCCATAGGAGTGAAGTAAGTGTCGTAAAAATTTACATATGTGACGTGAATGCGACTTCGGAAATAAATTCCTGATCTACAGCTGTGTCGATATTTTCGTTGTTTTTTTCTAATGTTTGCTCTAGGTCTCGGTGGCTTCTTTCCTTCATGGTTGCTCGAATGATGGATGATTTGTACATCTCTGGCTTGTAGGCTTTGAGTCGTACAATTTGCGTGTTGATTTTTTCGTCGATAAGAAACTTTTCGAGCTGGTGGGTAAAGGCAAACTGGTCATATCCAAGCGCAATAACGTCTGGTCGAATTTTTCGAATAATTTCATATTTATCACCCAGATTTCCGAGCAAAACCTTATCTACATAATTTGCATTTTTTAAATTTTTCACTCGTTGACGTTCTGTATGATATGGATACTCTCCTTTGATTTTTTTTACTGTATCGTCTCGTCCAATAATAGCGATTACGCAGTCTCCAAGCTCCCGGGCTTGATGAAACATATTTTCATGCCCCGCATGAAGGATATCGAAGGTTCCAAAGATGATAACTTTTTTTTCTGATGCTTGTTCCATTTTTGCGTTAGATTTATTAAGCGATGTTCGGAAGACCAAAATAAAGCGTTAATACGATGGCGGTAACTACAAAGCTCACTCCTATAACTATAATGGTTTGCATTCTAGAGTTTTTTTCTTCCGATGCAAGACCCTGAAGAACACTACTTGCTAGATACGCTATTGCCATCAAAATAGTAGGAAGAAAGAGTGCCTGCTTTATAGTTGCGCTTGTGGGGAGAAAGTTGTTGTTGAGTACAAGGAGGCTACTTATAAAATATCCTAACCCCAGAGTAAAGAAGAAAAAGAAGGCTACAGTCTGAATGTTTTTGAGAGTGTTTTCCACGAGGGTTATTGTATCTCGATTGAAGCTCGGAGACAACTATTCTGATGCTTTATATCCTATATTTTGCCATAAAGGAAAAATGTGTATAATGCGGTCATGCAGCTTACCACAGAACAAGTACGACATATCGCTAAATTGGCTCGACTTGGCCTTTCCGATGAAGAGGTTAAGACTTTCTCGACTCAGTTGACGAATATTTTGCAGTATGTTGAGATTTTAGGAGAAGTAAACACAGATGCTGTTTCTCCAACAAATCAGGTTACTGGTCTTGCAAACGTATCTCGCTCAGATGTTCTTCATGGAAATTCTGCGAGTCGCGAAGATCTTCTTGGTTGTAGTGAGCTTCCTGTTGAGCAGGATCAGATTCGAGTGAAGCCAGTTATTGAGTAATTTTATTGTTTCTTTTCATGGATTTATTGCAACTATCGGTTGAGGAAATGAGTCGAGCACTTCGAGAAAAGCAGTGTACGTCGGTAGAGTTGACTCGTGCCTATTTGGCTGAAGGTAAGCGACGAAATCCGGAGCTCAATGCGTATGTGTTATTTACAGAAGAAGAAGCGTTGGCACAGGCCGAGGCTGCCGATAGGCGATATGCAGAAGGTAAGTCACTTTCTGCACTTGACGGTATTCCGTGTGCTCTCAAGGATATTTTTAATACAAGGGGTGTTCGAACGACCTGTTGTTCAAAAATGCTTGAACGATTTGTTCCGCCATATGATGCAGTTGTTGTTGAAAAATTGCGTGCTGCCGGGGTTGTTTTTCTTGGAAAGACAAATATGGATGAGTTTGCCTGTGGAGGTTCTACTGAGCACTCATGTTTTGGCCCTACGATGAATCCTGTTGATCCAGCAACGGTTGCGGGAGGAAGTTCTGGTGGGTCGGCTGCAGTAGTTGCTGGAAATATGGCAGCCTTTTCGATGGGAACAGATACGGGCGGGTCGATTCGTGAACCCGCTGCGTTTGTTGGATGTGTTGGGCTTAAACCTACCTACGGACGAATTTCGCGAAGCGGCGTAACGGCAATGGCGTCTTCCCTTGATACGATTGGTCACTTTACAAAGACGGTAGGGGACTCTGCTATGATTTTGCAGGTTTTGGCTGGAAAAGATGTTATGGACTCTACGACCCCAGATGTTCCTGTTCCAGACTATATGAAGAATATTGATAAGGGCGTGAAAGGTCTTAAAATTGGCTTACCAAAAGAGTATTTTGCAGAAGGCGTTGATCCAGAAATTCGCGATAGCGTGATGGCTGCGGCGAAAGTATATGAATCGCTCGGTGCGACGGTGAAGGAGGTTAGTCTTCCGTTTACCAAGTATGCGGTGGCAATGTATTACATTGTGATGCCAGCTGAACTCAGTGCGAACTTGGCGCGTTTCGATGGGATTCGATATGGAAGTCGTCCAAAACAAGAAGGGGAGTCGATTATTGATTACTACTACAATGCTCGTGCTGAAGGTTTTGGTGCTGAGATTAAGCGACGAATTATGATTGGAACCTATGTGTTATCAGCTGGTTATTATGATGCTTTTTACAATAAGGCGCTGAAGGTTCGAACGTTGATTAAGCAGGATTTCGATCGAGTGTTTAAAGAAGTTGATGTGCTATTGACTCCAACAGCTCCGATTCCAGCCTTCAAGCCTGGTGACAAGATTAATGATCCTCTCGCGATGTATCTTGCTGATGCCCTCACGATTCCGGCGAATGCGAGTGGCGTTCCGGCAATGAGTATTCCGTGCGGAAAGACTTCTGCTGGTTTGCCGATTGGTATGCAGTTACTCACTCCGCAGTTCACCGAGGGGTTGTTGTTTCAGGTTGGACGGGCGTATGAGAAGGCGAAGAAGTAAGTATTTTATGCCGAGATTGTCATAATAAGCTTTTCTACTTCGAGCAGAAGCATATGTTTGTCATTTGGACCTTGAGGAATGCGGCCAGTTTTGATCCCGATATTCATCTCAACGAGTGACTGATAGATCTTTTTCATCTGATCCATGGAAAATTTAGAAGACTGATCGACGGCCAGTTTTACTGGATATGGCTTCATGTTTGGATCGTAGCCAGTCATCTTTTGATAGATCATGTGTTTTGGAATTTTCTGTGTTTCGAGAAGATCTTTTACGAGAATGAGCATACGGAAGTGACGTGCGATCATACTGAGAATGATGAGCATTTCTTCGCCCATTTCCATGAGTGTTTGAAGTTTTTCGATCGCTATTTGTGGGTTTTTTGCGTTGAGTGCGTCGGTGAATTGGAAGATGGTTGCCGTGTAATTTTTTGGGACGAGGAGGTCGAGGTCTTGTTGAGTGACCTCCCGAACCTCACTATTTGCGCCTGTGAAGGCGCTGCAGTATAGAGAGAGTTTTGCGATTTCGTGCGCGAGCGACTGCATGTTGATCGCACAGTCGTTCATCATTTGAGTTGCGAGCGCTGTTGATATTTTTACGTTTGATTTTTGAAGTCGATTTTGAATCCAGGTTACTACTTCTCCAGGAAGAGGAGTTGCAAATTCTTTCACATTTCCTATTTTTTCAATGGTTTTTTTGAGTGTGCTTTTTGGTCGTTTTTTTGTCTCGATATTTGGATTTTCATAAAAAATTGCCAGTGATGTCTCTGGAATTTTTTCGAGATATTTTTCGATCTTATCTTGCTCGTCACTATCTCCAAGTCGCAGAAAATTCTTGATGATGACGAGTCGTTTTTCCCCTAAAAATGGAGCCGACTCAAGAGCATTAATAATACTGTCTGCAGTCATTTCTGACTCATCTTCCAGAATGGTGATATTGAGGTCACCATGTTTTGTAATGAAGTCGTCGCGAAGTTTCTTAAGTGTCTTCTCGAGGAGATATACGTTTTCTCCGGTAAAAAGTGATATGTTGGGATTGATCACTGACATGGGAAAGGGGAGTCTTTGAGTTATTACACCTTTAGACCCCCATTGTACCCAGACTTTTTTGAAAATGAAACGATTTTCCTTTGTCTTTCTCTTGCCTACCTTACAACTTCCTTTTGGCTTATATCAATCAAATCCTGAAGAACCGGAGGCGTAGAGAAGAAGATACGTTCATCGTATCGAACCGTGAAGGCGCTCTGATCCTTTCCAAGGCTTAAGATAGCCCCAGCTGGGTTTCGAGCCCCCACAATTCCATTGATTTCTCCATATACTGATCCAGTGATCATGAGCATATTGTCTGAATCTGGACCGGTAATATTCCCAGATTTACTGTCTCCTCGATTTCCTTTTTGCGCATAGAGCACTGCTGATACATTATCTACATTTTTGTCGATAATGATATTTCCATTGAGCGCAATGAGGGCGATAGTTCCCTGATTGCTAAAGATAGTATTATCACT
>JBBIGU010000014.1:0-29126 GCA_037447365.1 Candidatus Peregrinibacteria bacterium
ATCAAGAAGAGCTTGGCGCATCTGAGCTTCGTTCATTCGACCTTTGCCACCAAAAGCAACTTCTTTGCCTTGGTATTTAGCAACAGGTTTACCATCTGGTCCAACGTCGGTGCCAGTATGAGTCACAACATATTCGGATGGCTTCACGCTCCTCTTGGTCATACGCTCAATCTTGGCAATAGTCGCATCATTTAATTCCAGCTTATCTTTTGAAACCTTATCCAAAAGAGAACGAACTCTATCAAGCTGACCCTTGAGTTTACCTACACGCTCTGCAAATTTTGGATACTGAGGATCATCCTTTTTGGCCTCTAGGCGAGCAATTCGACGACGAATTTCGCCAGTCCTATCTCGCAAAGCTTTAACCACAGCCTCCTTACTGACCTCTGGTTTATCCTTAGGAGCATCCGGAACTTCCGGCTGAGCCCTCTGCTGCTCACCCCCAACAAACAAAAGTTTTGAAGGAGAAATAAAGTTAAATGCGGCAAACGGTGCAAAGTGGGAAAAAAGTGATCGATTTTTCATAGAAGCAGTGAGTAAGAAATAATGTAATTATTTAGTAGAAGAAGTATCAATATTCTCAAGCTCGGCAAGTATTTGCTCAGCCCTTTCGTTATCAGCAATGCGACTCTGATCTTCAAGTCCAGTACGAACGGCGGTGTCATATTCTCTTTGAACACGATTAAGCTCATCCATCGCAGCCTCAACTTCTTGGGTTGCAGAATTCAATTCCTCCGACCACTTATCATCAATAAGCTGATTTGATTGCTTTTCGCCTTCAAGAACAGAAATATAATATGTCTGCTCTTCAGGAGTTGCTGAAGCAAAACTAGAAATCATCTCGGCTTTTTTTACCTCATCCAGGGTTGCAATTGCCGTTGAGCTCATGGCAAGTGTTCGGAGGATATCGTTTTGAATTGATGCAAAATCAACCATAGTGTTTTGTTTTTATTTCTGGTTATTATAACATAAATATTTTATTTTCACAAATAAATAAGAGTAGGACCATCAACCAGGCCCACATGTGGGCAATCAAGTTGAATTCACAAGCCAAATCATTGCCAAAAAACCTATTTTATGCTAAAATGGCGAGATGGCTATAAATATAGAACATTTACGAGAACCAAGTACGCTTGGATCGATAGCGGCACTGCTGTCGAAGTTTACGGCGAGAACCGATGTAATATTCGGGAAGATGCTGTTAAAAAATTCAACACCGATGCTGGTGGCGTTTGTGGAAAATCTTGCAGCATGCTTAATGCTCTTTTTTTACATAGGCGCAAAATCTTTTATTCAAAATGTAAGAAGCATCGAAAAGCATGAACTTTTTTCTATCAGTATTTCGGCAATTCTAACAGGAGGACTTGGGCCGATTTTTTTTCTTCAAGGACTTGGAGCAACATCAGCCATCAATACGAGTCTTCTTGTGAATGTAAATCCCCTATTCTTAAGTATTCTTGGAGTTATTCTTTTGAAAGAATCTTTTTCTCGATCACTCATCACAGGAATGTCACTCATGATGTTCGGCTTTCTCTTTCTTGCGACACACGGATTCAGCCAAGGCCTAACATTTAATAATGGAGATGTTCTCATTCTTCTTTCGGCATTGAGTTACAGTGTCGGAACACTCGTCTTCAAACGATACGTTCACAATGAAAATATTACGATCCTAGTCGCGTATAGATCGGCCATGGCAACACTCATTACCGGAATCGCGCTTATGATCATTTCGCCGCATGAATTAGGCAATCTTGGACAACTTGTTAATCAAATTCACATCCTTGTTGCTTACGGATTGATAGGTATTATTTTAACATACACCTTACATTATTACGCACTCGAAAATACCACCATTGCCAATAACGCACTCTTCACACTTACATCTCCAATTATTGGTATTGGGTATGCATATATCTTTCTCGGAGAAAAAATTGATATGATACACATTATAAGTATGTGCATCATTATCGGCGGTCTTCTTGTAACAAAACTCGACATGTTGAAAAACACATTGATGATTGCGCGTCTTAAGTTAAAACACGCACACAACGGCTAACAAGTAGACACAAAAGCTACAGTCCAAGATCGCGTCGAAGCATATTACGGAGTCCAGAGAAAAATTCTCCGACTTGTAATCGCTGACGGTCGTGAAAAACATTTCGCATGTATGAGTCGAGGAGCTCATCAAGCACCGCCTCCCAAACAGCATCGGTTTGTTGTGACGAAAATCGAGAAAAACCGAGCGTTTTTTTAAGTTCATCCGTTCCCTGTGTTTGCGCAATATCCCAAAGCTTTCGAGAGTGGGCTCGAGTGTAAGCAAGAACACGCGTTCCGCGCGGGTCGAGAGCAAAAAGAAGAGTATCCACGAGACGATCATACCGTGAACTCTCAATTTTGAGAATCTGTCGAAACATCGGAATCCCCTCTTCTTGAATCAAATTTGCGAGATAGTCACGGTACTTACGACAAAGCTGAAGAAGAAACTCATAATCATCAAGGAGAATAGGATAAACTTCTTCCCAAAGGCTCTCTTCGGTGATGCCAAGAAACTGCTTTAAGCCATCTGGACCGCCGAACTCAAAAACCTCAAAAGCAGCTTCACTATTACCATCGAGATAAAATTCACAAAGCTGTTTTGGCGAAAGAGAGAGCATGTCTAAAATTAAAGTTAAGTAGTGATTTTACCATGTATAATTGATTTGTCAATAGATAGGAGGAAGTGTCGAATTTAGGTATGATACAGGCATGTTTTCTCAAGTAATCCTCTTTCAAAAAACCGGCCTCGGTGACGACACCCTGACCTACGAGATTCCAGAAGAAATGGAGTTGAGGGGTATAAAGGTACATCTTAAACCAGGCGCACTCGTCGACGTTCCGCTTCGAAACAAAATTGTTCGAGGGGTTATATTGAGTATCACCGAAAAAAGTCCCATCCAGGGAAAGACCAAGAAGATCGACTCGGTCATTCACGAACAGATACTTCCAGAATGGAAAATGGAGCTGATCGACTGGCTCGCAAAAAACTATCACACATCAAAATCGACTATTCTCAAACATCTCATCCCGCCATACTTTCGAGAAAAGAAAGGCAAGGCATCGGAAATGCTTGAGCTACTCACGCCACCTGGACAAAAATTAACTCAACGAATTAAGAATGAAAAATCGAAGGAGGCAAAACCTCCATCAATACAACTCGTTCAACATCAGGAAGATTTTCTCAAAAGCATCAAAGAAGCGATCGAGAAAACAACTAAAAAAAATCCTGATGGGCAAATCTTGATCATCGCACCAGAAATTGCCGTAAGTCCATGGTGGGCGCATGAATTAGAAAAGAAATACGACGCCATCAACTACAACAAGGCCAAAACCCCGAAACAAAAAGCAGTTATCTGGAAGGAAATTTTCGAGGGGAAACATCGCGTGATCTACGGCTCGAGAAGCACGCTTCTCTCGCCCTGCAGCAATCTCCAATCCATGATCATTATCAACGAGCACAGCATCGGCCACAAAGAAGATCAACGGCCGAAGTATCACAGCCGCGATCTCGCACTGGAAATTCAAAAACTCGCACACACAGACCTCACCTTCATCGGGCCAAGCATCACATTTCCACTGTGGCATACTATCAAGCAAACTGAAAAAAGCACAATCAAGCTTACTCGTCGTACCGATACACAGTTCAAAATCATTGACATGAAAAACGAGAGAAAGCGCGGGAATTACGCCCCGCTCAGCGAAGAGCTTGTAAAAATTCTCACCGCAACGCTCGAGCACAAATCACAAGCCATTATCTTTCTCAACAAGCGCGGCGACTCATCATGCCTCCTCTGTCGTGATTGTGGCTACATTCCCAAATGCCCAATCTGTAGCAAAAATCTCATAGTCCAGCGTCACTCGCAATATGGCTATGCGCTGGCATGTATCGCAGGAGAAGTTATTCAGCCAGTTCCAGAAGCCTGCCCAAAGTGCGGCAATATCGAACTCAAAATGGTCGGCGTGGGGCAAGAAAAGCTCGTCACAGCGCTCGAGAAACTTTTTCCAAAAGCATCGATAGAAATCTACTCAAAGGAACGAGCCAAAACTCCGAAAGATCAGCAGACTATTCTCAAGAAATTCTCGGATAAAAAAATCGATATTCTTATTACGACGCAACTTCTCTACAGCGGAGCGCCAATTCCACAAGTGCCCGTCATCGCCGCGCTCAATATCGACACCGGACTCACTATCCCACACTTCATGAGTGGCGAAAAAATACTTCACCACTTGCAAGAAATGCAAACCTTTCTCAAGCCAAAAGGCATCTTTCTTTTGCAAACATATATTCCCGACAATCCTCTGCTTTCGCTCTACAAAAACCAACAAATCAACGAGTGGTACGAAAAAGAAATGTCGAGCCGCAAGCGCTTCAACTACCCTCCATTCAGCAAGATTCTCGTTCTCACATCAACTCGAAAAGAAGGCGGAAAACAAAATCTCGAAAATACCGTGAAGTACATCAAGGCAACCCAACCCGATCTCAATATCGAGCTCAACAAAAAACACATCGGCCACCGAGAAATTTCATACATTATCATTCGAGGCGCCGATCCAGAAAAAGCCATGGAAACCATCAAGAGCATGCCTGACGTTTCTCTCGACATCGACTCACCGTATCTTATATAGTATCTACATGAAAAAACGTGTCCTCTCCGGTATTCAACCAAGCGGAGCCATTCATCTCGGAAACTACCTCGGCGCTATCAAGCAGCACATCGAGATGCAGCAAAACAGCAACTATGACTGCTTCTTTTTTATTGCAGACCTTCACGCGCTCACGACCGTTCGCGATCCAAAAAAACTCGCTGATATGACTCGTGATGTCGCGCTCACCTACCTCTCACTCGGACTCGATCCGGAAAAGGTCGTCTTCTTCAAGCAGAGTGACGTTCCAGAACACACAGAGCTTGCATGGATTTTCAGCTGCATTACGCCAATGGGACTCCTCGAGCGTGCACACGCATGGAAAGACGCCGTCGAAAAGGGAAAAAAGGAAAAAACAGCCGGACTCTTTATCTATCCAATTCTCATGGCTGCAGATATTCTTTTATACAAGCCATCTCTCGTGCCAGTTGGAAAAGACCAAAAACAGCATATCGAGATTGCCCGCGATATCGCAACACACTTCAATACGACCTTTGGCGAAGAGTTTCCTCAGCCACAAGAACTGACTCCGGAAGACGTGGCTGTCGTCCCAGGAACGGATGGGCAAAAGATGAGCAAGAGCTATGGCAACACGATCGACATCTTCGCTCCAGAAAACATTCTCAAGAAACAAATTATGGGAATCGTTACCGACTCGACGCCGGTCGAAGCTCCAAAAGACCCATCAACATGCAACGTATTCCAGCTCTATAAGCTCGTTGCCACAAAAGAATAAATTGCAGACCTCGAATCAAAGTATAAAAAAGGTGGTTTTGGATATGGAGAAGCCAAAAAAATGCTCCTCGCAAAAGTACTTGAAATTTTCGCTCCATATCGCAAAAAAAGAATTGAACTCGAAGCCGAGGTAGGGTATGTTGAACGTGTGCTCCGAGAGGGAGCGAATCGAGCGAGAATGGAAGCTCAAAAAACGCTCGACGAGGTCCGAAAAATGATCGGCACACGCCCCTAAGTGCCTTTTTAATTTATTGGTGTTATGCAAACGAAATACATATTCGTCACAGGTGGTGTATGTTCTTCCCTCGGGAAAGGCATTGCCGCCTCTTCCATCGGTACGCTTCTGAAAGCATCCGGCTTCAAAGTCTTCATGCAAAAACTTGATCCATACTTGAATGTGGATCCAGGAACCATGAGTCCGTTTCAACACGGCGAGGTATACGTCACAAACGACGGTGCCGAAACCGATCTTGACCTCGGTCATTACGAGCGATTTATCGATGAGAATCTCTCGACCTATTCTTCAGTAACCACCGGAAAGATTTATGCAGATATTATCAGTCGTGAACGTAAAGGTGAGTTTCTAGGTGGAACTATTCAGATTATTCCTCATATTACGAATGAAATTCAGGGACGAATTACGCTGGCTGCCAAGAAGTCCGGAGCAGAAATCATGATTATTGAAATTGGTGGAACAACTGGAGATATCGAAGGTCAACCATTTCTTGAGGCAATCAGACAGCTCAGACACAAACTTGGAAGCGACAATACGCTTTTCGTCCATCTCACGCTCTTACCGCACCTTCAGGCAACAAAGGAGCTCAAGACCAAGCCAACACAGGCATCGGTTCGAGAACTTCGTTCACTTGGTATTCAGCCAGACATCATCGTCGCACGAGCCGACCTCCCAATTCCAAAAGAAATTCTTCAAAAGATATCCCTTTTCTGTGATGTAGATCGGGAAGCCGTTATCGGGGCATCGACCGTGAAGTCTATTTATGAAGTTCCCTTAAACTTCGAAGAACAAAATCTCGCAACACTCATTGGAAAAAAACTCAAACTTGGCAACATAAAACCAAAACTCAAGGAGTGGAAGGAACTTATAGAAAAAATTCACAAAGACCTCAGGCCGCTCAATATCGGAATCGTTACAAAGTATACCGATCTCGAAGATGCCTACCTTAGCGTTATCGAATCGCTCAAAATCGCCTGCTATCACCAAGAACGTCAACTCAACCTTCATTGGATTGATGCTGAAGATCTGGAAGCAAAGAAAAAAGAGGCAGTTGCTATGCTCAAAAAAGTAGATGGTATCGTCGTTCCAGGAGGTTTTGGAAGTCGCGGAACAGAAGGTAAAATTTCAAGTGCAAGTTACGCACGAACCAACAAGGTCCCCTACCTCGGACTCTGTCTCGGCATGCAGCTCATGACTATCGATTTTGCACGGCATGCACTCAAGAATCCAAAAATCACGTCGGAAGAGTTTGACGAAGAGGGAAAGCTTGATCGATCAAATTACGTTATCCACTTCCTTCCTGGTCAGTCAAAAAACAGCGAAAAGGGTGGAACACTTCGACTTGGGGCATACGACTGCGCTATTCAAAAAGGAACAAAAACCTACGATGCTTACAAAAAAACACTCATCTCTGAACGTCATCGACATCGCTATGAGTTCAATAATGACTTCAAGGAAAAGCTCGAAAACGCAGGAATGATTTTTTCAGGAATGAACCCAGCACAAAAACTCGTTGAGATCGCCGAGCTCAAAGATCATCCATTTATGGTTGGATCACAATTTCATCCAGAATTTCTCTCAAGACCTAACCGTCCTCACCCACTCTTTGCCGCATTTATCAATGCAGCTATAAAACATGCCAAAGTTTAGCTACACGGTTATCAACCAGGAAGATCAGAAGCTAACGGGAACTATCGAAGCCGATAGTGAAACACTTGCGCGCGAAGCTCTGAACAAGCTC
This sequence comes from Candidatus Peregrinibacteria bacterium, assembly GCA_037447365.1. Classification (GTDB taxonomy): domain Bacteria; phylum Patescibacteriota; class Gracilibacteria; order UBA1369; family UBA12463; genus CALREA01. Next base: position 7,392 of record JBBIGU010000014.1, read on the forward strand.
GGTTTTCCTATTCTTGACATTACGCAGGTAAACGAAGAAATTGCCGAGCAGATCATGGGCAAGAGCCGAAAGTTCGAATTCCAAGCTGTCGATCAAAATGGTCGAAGAGTTGTCGGAACAATCGCATCAGAAGATAAATATATGGCTTTCCGACGACTCGTAACGGAATATCATTTTGCAGTAGAATATATCTATCTCTCCTCTCTTTCTGTAGATGCAAAAGAAGAAGAAAAGAAGCGAGGTGTTGTTGAGCTCTATACAGCACTCAAAAATGAACAAACAAAAACAGGAAACAAATTCGAAGAACAAGAACTGCTCTCAAAAGAAGAAAACGAAAGGATAGCTACAGAGCAAGCAGATTTTGTTTTGCAGAAAGTAGCCACGCTTATACAGGAATTCAATGAGGTCATTAAACCAGAAGACAAGAATGTTATTCAAAAAAAGGCTGATCGACTTACTCGACTGAAAACAAGTAAAAATATAGACTATGTAAAACACCTTGCAGAGGATTTGTTGATGTATGTGCAAAATCAAGAAATCTACCTTACAAAAGAAAAAAGCGACAAGAAGCTACAGTCTTTTAGGCTCGATGTTAAACGACTCCTTAATGATATTCATCGTGAAAAAGTTGGAACTTCCTGGGATCAGGAAATTCTGGGCTACATCAAGACATGGAATAAAAATCATATCGAAAATAACAGCGAGCCGCTTTGGTGGGAAAAACTGATAAAAGATGTGTTTGATTTTGTCGAAAATATCCTCTCGGATCCTCCTGAAGTAACCCTCTTGAAAGACAAAATTCGAATCATTAATCAGCAAATTTGGGATTACTATAAGATGTATTTCAAGGAAGACACGATGGAAACCCGAGCAGAAATCAAAGATAGTATTCGAAACTTAAAAGAACAAAAAAGCGAGCTTAAAGTCGAACTAAGCAATCTTCAAAAAAAGCTGGATGAAGAGGCAGAGCTTACTGAACAGGAAACACTTTGGGACAAGATTAACGATGAGTTCATTTCGATCACAGCATGGTTTCTGGGGATATATTTCACGATTCACACAGTGTATGCATTCATATCAACCAAAAAACTCCCAATCGCAATATCACTCCCCTTTTCAAACGTCACTGAATTAAGGGGATATTACATAACAATGCTCATTCTGCTCATTCTTCATGGAACATTTCAAATTCGAGTTCTTGCCTCAATGAAAAGGAGTTGGGGAAATATCGTTCTCTATCCATTAGCAACACTTTGCATTCTCTTAGCTGTATTTAACTTTTAAAGCATGTATCCTGTCCTCTTCGAAGTGGGAAATTTCTTCATATCATCCCTTTGGACTCTCGTAGGTCTAGGATTTCTCATATGGGGAATAGTCCTTATCAAGCTGACTGAAGGAAAGGGTATGAAAATGGCGTTCCTCGTAAATGCTTTTTTCAAAATGCTCATATGGGGAGCTATTGGAGGAAGAGTTGTGTACTTACTCACCAGTATAGGTGATGTTATAGCTGATCCAAAAACAATGATACCCCTTAGAATTGTAAGTATATGGGACCATGGATTTAATTTTTGGGGAATAGTGGCTGGAATTTTTGCATACACATATTATGTAACAAAACAGGAGGAGGAAAACACGCAAAGGTGGTTTGACATCCTAACCATCGCTTTTTTGACCGCGATTCCATTTGGCCACACAGGAGCACTTCTCGAAGGAACAAACTACGGTAACGAGACAAATCTCCCTTGGGGCATCACGTTTGATAGCTATACCGTTCCATTTACGGTTCCCATTCATCCAACGCAGATATATGCACTTACGTACACGCTGATCATACTAATAACCATAGTGATACTTTCGTTAAAAAAGCAGTTCAAGCAGGATGGAGACCTTACGCTTATTGCAGCCATAGCTTACAGCTCATGCCGATTTATAGAAGAGTTCTTTCGTGGAGACGAGGCTATTGCATTTTTAAAGCTCAATCTCGCCCACTGGGTAAGTCTGGGAGTTCTGTTATTCTCTGGAATTTCGCTCTTCATTCGCTATAATAGGCACGTCATTTCAAAATATTTACCTAAAAAACCATGAATCAGATCATCGACAAAGGTTTAAGCATTCTCGAATACTTCCTATATCCAATCCCTGGAAGCAAGTTTAACTATTATGTTACATTTCTCGTTATTGCAGCCGTACTCGCAATAGGAGGTATCGCACTAAAAATATATATCAAAAAAACTGGATCAGAGAACCGCTCATTCAAAAAACTCTTTCATAACATTCCATACTATCTCTTCTGGGTAGTAACTTTTCTTCTCTTAAATCTCGCTGCACGATATGAAAGATTTCCACTTGTTGGAGCAAGATTTGTGCTTTACATTACATGCCTTGCAGCCATCTATCTCATAGGGAAAAACCTCTATGTATTCTTCAAGGTATACCCAGTCGAAAAAAGTCGATTTAAAGAGACACCTTCTCAGAAAAAATATACGATAGAAAAGCACTCTCGTCGCTAAAAAGCGGTAAGAAGAGAATTTTCTGGGCCTTCGAGTCGTAAATCATAATACCCTCTCGGTTTACGGCAAAACTATCATGATCTTCGAGATTTCGAAGGACATAGCAGTTTGCGAAAGACTCATCGCAAAACTCTAACTTTTGAGCAACCTGTAAAACAAAATGCTTAGTGTCATAATACCAACTCAAACGATGAACGGTTTCCGCAAGACGAGTAAAAAGATGAGAAGGTTGAGACATGTCAGTTCGGATACTAGCAATCTCCCCTCCTTTTAAGAAAAGAAACTCGTCAAAACTTTTCGAAAACTGAATAAAAGAAAGTCCTTCTCTGCTATAGGGAAAGGGCTCTTCTTTCTGAACAGATATACTTTTAGTCTTCAAATCAAAAGACAGATACTTCAAAAAACCATCACTAAAGCCATAACCTTTCCTAGAGGTAACATCAAAAACAGCTCCATCAATATTCTTCGGAAAAAGAAGCTGTGTTTTCTTACGAGTTAAGATATTAATATGCACATACGAAGAACCGTCCTTAAAGAGAAGTTCTTCATTTGAAGCGGCAACAAGCTCAGGATTGCTCTTGAACAATTTTGTCATCGAGAGCACTGGCTTTACCGCAGTTGCAACGTTTTTAGGAAGAAGAATGACAAAAGGAACAGAGGTGACCAGGCCGCTTGTAACTTGAAGATTTTGGCTCCATGAAAGATATCCATCTTTAACGATCTCCAATCGATGATGCCCCTCTCGAACACCAGAAATACTGACAGGCAAATTGCGAGCAATTGTTTGTCCATCCAGAAGGATTTGGATTCCGCGATATGCACCATCAATAGTGACAACACCTGTTGGCTCAAGTTTATTCTCAGCACGATCCCATCTATAGCCATAAGCTAAAAGAACAAGAACTGTTACCGCAACCACAAAAAGTGCAAGAATAACCAGCCTAATAAAGAGGCGAAAAAGAAAACGTCGAGTCATAGTTGATTTACTCAACCTTTAATATTTCATACTGAATGACGCCTGATGGCGTGTGAACATCGAGTTTTTCACCAGCGCGATGATCAAGAAGAGCGATACCAACAGGAGATACATTAGAAATCTTTCCTTTGATTGGATCTGCTTCTGTTGAACCAACGATCGTAAATGACATCGGTTCGCTGGAGGACTTGGCGCTAATAATTTTTACAACAACAGTACTTCCAAGCTGAACAGAAGCTGTTTTTTTACCACCCTCATCGATAATCTGAACAAACTTAATCTTTTCTTCGAGCTCCATAATACGACCCTCAACAAAAGCCTGTTCATTCTTCGCATCCTCATACTCAGAATTTTCAGAAAGATCACCGTATGAGATAGCCTCACGGATTCGATCGGCAACCTCACGTCGCTTTACGTTTCGGAGGTAATCAAGTTCGCTGACGAGCTTGTCGTAACCATCTTTCGTAAGAATAAATGTCTTCTGCTCACCATTTTCACCAAGCAAAGCATCGCTGCTACTTGCCTTTTTTGCCTTTTTAGTAACATTAGCCATATCAATAGAATAAAAAGAAATAAAAGAAAATATAAATTACGGTCGAATACGAACACTCGTTGGATGTTCCTTGAGTTTTTGGAGAACCTTTGCTTCGATCTGACGAATACGCTCACGAGTAACATTGAACTCTTTTCCAACCTCTTCAAGCGTATGTCCAACGCCATCGATCAAACCAAATCGCATTTCAATAATCTTACGCTCACGTGGAGTCAAGTACTGAAGCATTTCACGAATATTTTCTTTGAGGAGCTGTCGATTTGTGGCCTCTGAAGGGCTTAACGCATCATCATCTTCGATAAAGTCACCAAGCTTACTATCCTCCTCGGTACCAACCGGTGCCTCGAGAGAGACGATGTCCTGAGAGATTTTGAGAATATGTCGAACCTTCTTCACATCCATATCCATTTCAGCAGCAAGTTCTTCGACAAGTGGCTCACGTCCAAGTTCCTGAACAAGACGACGCTGTGCATGGGTAAGTTTATTGATCGTCTCAACCATGTGAACCGGAATACGAATTGTACGCGCCTGATCAGCAATCGCACGAGTAATTGCCTGACGAATCCACCATGTAGCATAGGTAGAAAACTTAAAACCTCGATCCGGATCAAACTTCTCAACCGCTCGGAACAGACCAATATTCCCCTCTTGAATAAGATCCAAGAAAGAGAGACCGCGTCCGATATACTTTTTTGCAATCGAGACAACGAGACGAAGATTGGCCTCAGCAAGACGAGATTTGGCGGTTTGATCACCCTTTCGAATACGCTTCGCAAGATCAATCTCTTCCTTTGCAGTAAGAAGCTGAACCTTTCCAATTTCGCAGAGATACAAACGGATAGAATCGCCTGCGATCTCCTTCATGTCAGTCTGTTGAGTCTTTTTCTTTGGAGCCGCCTCGACACTCTTGAGGGCCTGCTCAACTACTTTTTCTTCTTCGTCTTTTTTCCAAATCAAAGAATCCGACTCCTTCGGATCCATAACCTCAATACCTAAATCGAGAAATAACGAATAAATTTCATCAAGAAGCATGAGATCTTCTTCCGCTTTTGGAATAGCTTTCATGAGCTCTTGCTGTGTAACAAACCCTTGTTGTCGACCCTTTTTAACGACTTCCTGAACTTCCGGAGAAAACGTTGCGAGTCGATCATCTGTCGGATGAACAATAAACTTTCTGGTTCTTGACGCCATTTCGAATGAATTATGAAGATACAAACAACAACGAACACTGTACTCCTATTTAAGCTTCTCGCGAAGCTGTTCTAGGGCAATTAACATTTCGGATTTTTTGCCCTCGCTTTGAAAATTCTGTATGACTCGCTTCAAAGCTTCTAGCTGCACATTTTTACGATTTTGTATGACCTTGTCAAGAGCGGTTAAAACATCTTTTTCAAATACATCAACTGATAAAGAGGTATAAATCGCCTCGCCATAGAGGGCATAATATTCAAGCTTGGCTCGAAACGACTCATCTAAACCTTGCAAAACGAGATCGAGACTAACAGGGCGACCGAGTTCTATGACATCTTTAATACGTTTAAAAATAGCACGTGTGTCGTCCGGAAAGTCTTCCTCATGTACTTTTTGAATAAAATCTCCAGCCTTATCAACCATATTAAGCATATACACAATGAGTAATTCATGTGGTTTACATGGTCGGAGCTGAAGAGCCGAGTCGACAGACGAAGTTGGCGATTTTGGATTCAAGCTTTTGAAAGACTGAGTTGTTGCACTGCGCTTAAGTTCATCATAAATAACGACTTCTTTGACCCCGAGCTTGCTTGCAAGCGCACGAATTGTAATATCCTGAAGAACTTTGTTCGGAATAACGCGAATAAATCCAAGTGACTCGGAAAGAATATGAGCAATACGTTCAGGCGTAAGGGTCTCCTTGACGATCTCCTTTTCCAGGTAGACCTCAAAAAATGGCTTCGCCTCTTCGACCGCCTGGAGAAACAACTCTTTAGAATGAGAAATACACTCAGCAGGATCTTTTCCATACGGAACACGAATCACTCGAACACTTCCCTCAACAGCTTGCAAAACCATAAATGCTCGCTTGGTCGCCTCCCATCCTGCACCATCGTTATCAAAACACAGATAAAAACTATCGGTCATACGTTTAAGAATTTTGGCATGATCGGGCGTAAGAGCCGTTCCAGACGTCGCAACTACTTCCTTGATATCTGCCTGATGACATGCAATCGCATCGAAATATCCTTCAACCATAATGACGCGACTTCGCTGACGGATTGCCTGTTTGGCTTGAGGAAGAGCAAAAAGAATCTCACTTTTTTTGTATGAAGCCGTTTCCGGAGAGTTGAGATATTTCGGCTCCATGCCTTTCTTCAAAGCACGCCCACCAAATCCAACCGTCCGACCCTGGAAGTCCTGGATTGGAAACATGAGACGCATTCGAAAACGGTCGTAAATATGCTGAGCATCAGTATCTTTTGAAATAACGAGTCCCGATTTAATTAACACCGTTCGATCAACCTTTTCCTGAGAAGCATATCTCAAAAAACCATCATATTCTTCAGGAGAGAAACCGATATTCCAATCACGAATCGTAGCGTCGGTAAGTCCGCGACCACGAACATAGTCAAGAACCTTTCGACCATCTTCGGTGTCCCAGAGGGCACTTCGAAAGTATCGAACCGCTAAGTCATGAATATCATTATACTGCTTTTTTTCATCTTTTGAGACAGCAGGAGCATGTGAGACATGTTGATACTGAGAAATATCAAGACCCGTTTTTTCCGCGAGTTGCTTGAGAGCATCTTGAAATCCAATACCATCAACTTCTTGAAGAAACTGAAAAATATCTCCACCACGCTGACACCCAAAACAAAAGGCAATCTGCTTTTCCACACTAATATAAAAACTTGGAGTCTTTTCACTATGAAAAGGACACAAAGCTTTGTAATTTCGACCACTTCGCTTAAGCTCGACATACTGGCCGACGAGTTCCTCGATACTGAGGCGTTGTTTAATATCTGCGACAAGATCCATACAATCAGAAGTTACTACTTCGCTTCGGTTTTAACACCTCTACGCATGCGCCAAAATAGCAGAATACTGAGGAGGATCATAGTAAAGATGATAGCGAAAGTAGCCAACATCTTTTGATATGAACTTAGAAAAAGCGCCACAATCCCAAAAGAGGCAGAAATAACATACATAAGAAGGATAACTTGTCGCTGACTGAAGCCAGCCCGAAGAAGTCGGTGATGTAAATGATCCATATCTCCTACAAAAGGAGACTTACCCTTAAGTATTCGTCGAACCGCCGACCAAATCGCATCAAAAAGTGGAATTCCGAGAACAATCAAGGCCGTCGCAATCTTTCCTCCCGCAAAAATTGCCGAGACCGCAAGTAAGAACCCAAGAAACATGCTTCCCGTATCCCCCATCAAAATTTTCGGAGTAGGAAAGTCAAAAAAGACAAAAGCTCCAGAAACCCCGGCCACAATAATACTCAAAAAGATAAGCTGATTCTGGTCAATCACATGGCCTACTCGAAGACTCAGGAGAAAAAGAACAATAGCGGCAATACACGAAATGCCACTCAAAAGGCCCGGAACTCCATCAAAGAAATTCATACTATTTACCACGAGAACAACCCAGAAAATAGTAAAAAGAAGGCCGATAATAAGTATCTCATGCCCAAAAAGATTAAAGCGAAAAGAATCAAGGGCAAGCACCCCTCCAAGTGGATTCGTAATTGATCGAATACCAACACCAAACAGCGAAACAATAACTGCAGAAAGTGTCTGCACAGCAAGACGAATAATAGGTTTTATCTGAAACCGATCATCAAGAAAACTCACGATAACAATAATACCCAAGCCAACGAGGACACCAATCAACTCTCTCGTCACGGGGATAAAAAGAAAAGCACTCAAGAAAAAGGCAACAACCATTGTAAGCCCACCGTAGTAAGGAATCGGATCACGATGAAGGCCATATCTATGGGGACGATCCATGAAGCCAATTTTTGGAAAAAGCCAAAGTGCAATAAGTATAAGGACAAAAGTAAAAACAAACGCAGTAATGCCCGCAAGAAGATACATGGGCTGAATAGGATTCAGGGAATACATAGAAAAAATTAAGAAAGCGGAATGTTAAACTTCTTGTGAAATTTTAGCTGGTTAGTGGGAGTAAACTCAAGCACTCCTACGAGACGATTGTCCAAAAAGGTGGGAAGTACACGATTTTTATTTTGAAAAAGAGCGTGATCATCCTCATCAAGATCGATATAAAGTCCTTGAACAAGCCTTTCATACTGAGGCAATGTTAATGTCTTTCGAGGAAGATGGCTGACAGCAAATTCAAGAGGAACTATTCGAGAGGAAAGGAAGTTATGATCAGAACGATCCAAAAGATACTGCTCTAATTCTGAAACTAAAACACCTTGGTCAACGGAAAAAGAGGCGATTTTTGTGCGACGAAGCGTATCGAGATAGGCCCCAACGCGTAACTCCTGACCAAGGTCGTGAAGTAAACTTCGAATATACGTCCCCGAACTGACCTGGCAACGGAAAGAAAGACGAGGATATGAGAAGTCAGTAATCTCAAATTCATAAATAGTGGATGGTCGAGCAGGAAGAGAAAGGTCTTCACCTCGACGGGCTCGAATGTAGGCAGGAACACCACGAACCTTGATGGCAGAATGGGCTGGTGGAACCTGCATAATCCTTCCAAGGAACTTTTGCTGTATAACTTTATTGATCAGATTAAGATCAATTTTTTTATTCACAGAATCAGAGGTGGAAAAGGGTACAATCTCGCCATCACGATCATATGTTGAAGAGGTTGCGCCCAAAATAGCTGTACCCGTATATTCTTTTGGTTCAGATGGGATATATTCGAGGAGTTTGAGCGCCTCACCAACAGCAATCACGAGAAGTCCAGTCGCAAAAGGATCGAGCGTGCCGCTATGTCCAATACGTTGTGTATCAAAAACCTTTCGGCAAAGAGAAACAATATTAAAAGACGTACAAAGAGGCGGCTTATCGACAAGAAGAAATCCGTTGAATTCGTTCATACATTAAAGTGATACCTCTGGAACGTTATTGAGAATTTCGCGAGCAACCACGCGATCATCCCAATCACGACGCTCACCGTGAATCATCTGAACAGGTTCCGCGCCTTTGCCGGCGATCAAAACAATGTCATGGTCGCGAGCAACAGAGAGAGCGAGGCGAATAGCCTCGCGACGTGAAGGAATCTTCCAAAAATTCTTCCCTTCAACTCGAGAAACACCCTCGCTTACCATCGAAAGAATCTGCCACTCATCCTCTTCATAAGGATCATCATCAGTCAAAACAATATAATCAGCATACTCATGAAGAAGCTTTCCCATGACTGGCCTTTTTGCCTTATCACGTCCTCCGCCAGTAGCACCAAAAACAACAATCAATCTTCCCTTTCCGGCAACAATTTCTTTATACATCTTTAAGATACTCGAAACAGCATCGATATTGTGGGCATAATCAACTACCACATGAAAGGGCTGACCTTCATTGATAAGTTCATATCGACCAGGAACCGGATCTACCTGGGTCAAAACTTTCTGTAACACCTTGAGAGGCACACGTTCATTAATGGCAACACATGCAGCAGAAAGAACATTGTAAACATTTGGAATGCCTGGCAAGTTCACCTCTACTTCGATGTGATCATTTGGAACATGGAGAAGAAACTTCGTACTTCCTGGAAGGAGTTTGATTTCGGTGGCATAACAGTTTCCTTTGCTCAAGCCATAGCCATATTTTGTATCAGCAAGAAATTGATCAAAGAAGTCGAAATTTGCATCATCTTTATTGAGAATAGCAACCTTTGGAACATCAACTTTTCGCCCAGAAGAAATAAGATTTTGAAATAAAAGTCCCTTTGCATGAAGGTAATTTTCAAATCCCCCATGATATTCGATATGATCCCCTGTTACGTTAGTAAGCAGAACAATATCAAAATCGACACCCCAAACTCGTGACTGCGTAAGGGCATGAGAAGTCACCTCCAAAACGGCATAATCACAACCGGCATCCACCATTTGTCGGAGAAATTTCTGAATAAAAAAAGAGCTTTGCGTCGACATTTTCGTCGTATTCATCCAGGTGGTCGCCCCGAGCTGAAAGTTGACCGTAGAGGCCATTCCAACTTTTGAGCCGTTTTCTGTAAGAATCTTGGCGATGAGATTTACGACGGTCGTCTTTCCATTCGTGCCAGTCACGCCAATCACCTTGAGCTTTCTCGAAGGGAAACCGTAATAAAAAGCGGCAAAAACCGCCGTCATCTTGTGATAAAAAAGCAAAAGCGGATTCGTAGGAGAGAGAAACGGTCGGAGAAGGTCTTTGAGCATGACTAGATTATAACGTGAAATATTGAGAAATGGCCAGAGCTTCATCCTTCTTCATCTGCTCGACGAGCGCATCTAAACTTTCGAACTTCATCACCTCCCGGATTTTTCCAAGAACTTCGATACCCATCTCGCGAACTTCGAAATCATCAGCAAAACCAAAAAGGTACACTTCGCAAAAAATATTGGTCATGTGAACAGATGGCTTAGGTCCGAAATGCATGAGGGCATTGTACGTGCGACCATTGCTAATCGACGCCCGAACCGCATATACCGCATGAGGCAAGCTAGGAAGCGGATCAACGTGCAAATTAAACGTCGGAAAACCAAGTTTCTTTCCAAGACCAGCCCCCTTCTCAACCTCACCGTGAAATACAGGAAAATTCTCCATCATACATTATATAATTATGCTCGATATTTCAGCCGAGAAATAATACCAGCAAGCATCCAGAACTGAAGCGCCAAATCATTCTTCCAAATCGGCGTATCGACAAGGCCATGAACAAGAATTGCAAAGAGCATCGTCGCACAAATAACAGCAATGCGTTTACGTGCATCATGTTCATCAATAGAAAAAATAATCTGAAAGAGCATAAAAATAAGCCACAAGAAAGCCATTAGTCCAATGATGCCGCTCGATAACCAGAACATCAAAAAGATATTATGCGGATGAAGCATATCTTTTTCATAAGGGGCATGACCGAGAATTTTCGTAGCACGAGTAGCATACTCATCTTCAAAACGTCCAGGACCAACTCCAAGGAATGGATGCTCTTCAATCAATTTCTCAGCAACCGTCCAAACCTCAAGGCGAACCGATGAAGACGACTGACCTTTGAGATTGAACATCTGCTTGAACTTCCCTGGATCACCTGTCGCAAAAAAAATGCCCGTTACAAATGTAATGACAACTGCAAAAAGAGCGACACGAACTATGGCCGTCCTTCGATCCATCTTCCAATACGAGAAAAACCAATGGTAAATAGCATAAGTAATAAGCCCAGCAAAAAGACCAAGAAAAGCTCCAAACGAACGCGTAAGATAAAGTGCTAAGCCAATAATAGCACCTGCAAGCACGTATCTAATGACGGCAGGATACGAAATCTTTTCCTCGGCATGAAACACTTTCATGAAAAGTCCGACTGCGCCGCTGTATTCCTTCGGAACAAAATAAATATGCCACAATCGAAGAACTACAAAAATAACAGCAGGCATAATATACAAGGCGAGATAGTTGGCCGAAGCAAAGGGCCCAGAGACTCTACCATCAGGCGTAATAGTCGCATGGGAAACATGTTGAATAATGCCCCATATACTAAGCAAAACAGCAGAAATCGTATACCACTCAAGGCATCGACGAACACTCTTCGATCCCGGTAAAACGTAAATAATAAGATAAAAATACAAAATTGGAGTAACGAACCAACCCTTTAAAATTCCAAACACTTCTCGTCGATCAATGTCTGTAGGAACAGCAAAAATCGAAATAAGAACAGCAAAAAGAAGAAGAGCAACAGGCATCCATATTCGAGGAATACGGAGATGAAAAAAATCTTCGTGATGCTTTCGTGATAAATAAAATCTCTTCAAAATATGAACAAAGAACGTCACATACACGAACCATTCAACAAGAGTAAATGGAATGCCATAGATAGAAAACTTCACTAAATAAAGTGGAAAGAAGAGTGGCATCAAGACAACAGCCACGACCGGCCAACCCCACGTAGCAATCGCCCATAAACATCCAGTAACCAAAGGAATTGTTAACTGATCTAATAGAGGAATGAGTGCCATTGCTATATAACATGAAAAAATTACTGCCTATTCCATTTATCAAGTTCGATAACTCCATACGTTCCATTATCACGACGATAAGCTACAGAAAGGAGTCCGGTATCCTTATTATCAAAAACAAAAAAGGCATGACCAATAAGCTCGAGCTGCTCAATAGCTTCGTCCTCATGAATTGACTGAATATCAGAAAGTTTTTTTCGTTTACCAATAGATGGTTGGCTATAGGTGAGGTCATTTTGAGCATTAGAAAGTTGCTCAAGGGTAGACTCGGGAATCCACTCCCCTGTCTGTGAACGTCGATGTCGTTTTGTCTTGTATCGTTCGATTTGATGCTTCAATTTCTCTTCTGCGATATCAGTAGCCTCCTCAATCGTCGTTCCAATATCTTCAGCACGAATCACAACTGGATGTACAAAAAGCGTTACCTGAAGAGAAATATGTTTATCTGAGTGCTTGATTTTATTCTGTCGAACATCAATACGAATCATCGAAGACTCATCGACAAGCTCCTCGGCAAGTTTTTCGAGGTGCATCATCTTCTTTTGAACATAATCTTTTTCTTCATCATTAAGCTCAATGCCCTCCGAAAAAAGTTGAAATTGCATACAGAAAATTCATTTAAGAGATAAACGATCAAGTAGCCTATGAATGAGTACCTTTAATAAGATTCATGAGAACACCCTGCGGATCAGGAGAAAGTGTCACGCCAGAAGCGAGAAGAACACCCTGGGCTCCAAGTTGTACAGAAACACGAGCATCCTGTTCGGTTTTCACGCCAGCACCAACAAGAAGAGGCACGTCACCAGAAAGTCGAACAACCTTTGCGATCACATCCGGCTGAGCCTGTGATACTGAAACCGTTCCACCAATAAGCTCTGGCGGTTCGTAAGCAATGGCATCCGGCCCAAGAGGAAGAATCTCCTGAACTTTTTCTGGACTCTCTGCACAAACAAGCGTGAAGAGACCAGCAGTTTTACAAAGAGCAATTGTTTTTGCCAAAACATCCATAGGAACCCGATGTTCGGCATGATTGAGAAGGGTACCGAAGGCTCCAGCAGCTTTGGCAGCACTTGGCGGAATATGACCCGTTCGAGCACCGTATTCTACAGGATCAACATGCTGAATAAAGACTGGAATATTCACCAGTCCAGCAACCGTCGCGAGATCAAGGGCTGAGACGGCAATAGCAAGCTCAACGCCCTCACTCGCGGCAACACGATCATGAAGCTGAGCCAAGAGGTGTGCCTCTTTACCCAAAGCTGATTCGTACGCCTTAAAATTGACAATAATAGCTGGAAATTTCACGTCACAACTCTACCTCTTTTTGGAAGCTTGGAAAAGGAGAATTAAGAATCAAAAATTAAACCTTCTCTCCCATCACCCACGGCCGTGCACGCAGGCCCACACCTGAACCATCAGGAGGGTCCGCCCGCAAACCAAAACGAAAGTAGGAGTCCATGTAGGGTAGAAGATCAGCCCCTTCTGGACGCTTGAACACTGTAAAAGTGTCCCCATAACGATCAAGTTCTATTCCTTGAGCGAGAGCATCTATGGCCGATGGAACAGCGGCTTCTTGAGGCATAATGCCCAATCCTTCATCCAGATACTGCTGTTCATACAGGCCAACCATTACCTCGTTCGTTCGAGTTCCATCTTTATCATCTACTCCATTGATATAATATATTTCTGGATTAAATGGCATTTCCTCTTGGTCACTGGTGAGACCAAATTTCCATTCTTTCATTCCTACATTTTCCCATCCTGCATTCCAATCGCAATAGCCATCCTTAACCATCTTCAAAAGTTCCAATGCTTTTACTGGAGGAATAAACTTAAGACGTACTTCACCGTACGCTGCAATATTTTTAAGTGTTTTTTCCGAGAGGCTATTGAGCCAAGCAGTGACTTCTGCTTTTGTCGGAATACCTTCCGTTGAAATATTAAGTGTCGTCCAAGTCGCGACGCTTGAGTCATACTGATTTGCGATTACGTTTATGAGCCCTACGTACTCTGGAGGTTTAACGCTTTCGAGCTCAGTAAAAAGGCATCCTGCTATCGAACGTACGCGTTCATCTGGAATAATCGGATTTGTTGCAAGATTATCTGGACTTGGTCGCGTAAAATTAAGTCTTTCTCCGACGTGTACAAAAGCTTTTTGATCTAGTGTCAATGGCCAGCTGTCGGGATATTGACCTCGTTGCGGCCGAAAATTTGGAACAGACATAATGTATTTTATTAAATGATATTATATGATTTCCAATCATATGCGCCATATTATGATTATAAAGATAAATACAAAATATGTCAAGTACTTAATACAAGCCTTGTCGCTAGGCTTTCGTCTGCTTCACCCAAAATACTAAGGTTGCAAAAAATGTCATAAAATGATACAATGACAAGAAACCAAAAAAATAAAAACCAATACCCATGGGTGCAGAAAAATCAGGCAGCGAAAATCTTCATGCTAAGCAGATTGACGCCGTAAATAAATCAAAATATTTTATCGATCTGCTCAAGAAACTTGGCATTTCACGAGATCTATTGAGCGTAGAGGCACGAAGAGAATTATGGGACAACCTAAAAGATGAAATAACAAAAACGCCAGAAAATAAAGATATTCCTAATAAGTATACTGGAAGCTTGAGGCAAAATGAGGCGATTTTGAAATACATCAAAGCGCAAATTAAAGACGGAAAAATTTTCGATACCAATACATTAAACTTCAAAACCGGACTCGAAAAAGAAACAGCAAAAGGAAAAGGTGTAGCAGCACGAGACTCTCTCAGAGGAGAAATCGAGGGTAAGCGAACTGAAGGAAGTCGATGGGAGAAACTCAAGGAAAGTGGAGAAAAACGTGATGACGCTTATACGGAATCGATGAAAAAAGATATTCAACTCTTCGATAGCGACAAACGAAGCGTTGAGCAAATTCGCGCAGATCTCGAGCGAAAAGTAACGATGGACGACGAAGTCTATGAACAGTGGGGAAAGTCATCAGACAATAGCAACTGGATCAATATCGATGCAAAGGGCCGAGATGAGGCTTATCAGAGCTTATCAACAATGCAATTCGGTCTCGATGACTTCAAAAAAGTCATGAAAGGTAAGGAATTGAGCATGGATAGTATTGCAAAAAAAGCCGGATACAAAAACGCTGAAGAAATGGCAAAACTCTACGATGGTTATCGATGGGATTTTAATTCATACCTCAGCGGAGCACGTCTTTACGTACAAAACGCAGAAAAATTAGAAATACGGAAAAGTTACACGGAAAAGGAGGTCACGCCAGAAGCATGGAAACAGATTCAAAAAGAAATTGCAGAGCTGGAAACCATCATGGCTATGCAGAAAAAAGAGATCGAAGAGGAACGGCCAAAAATTGAAAAAGCACGTCCTCATTTCGAGAGACTTATGCGAATTATGGATGGCGGCAAGAGATTAACACAGGTTGTCGGAGACAAGGAAAAATTCTACTACAACAAGCAGGAAGATCTTGCCGAAACAGAAGAAGCTCTCGATCCAGAAAATCAAAAAACACTCGGAATTTTAAACAGTGTTTTTGAGAAAAATTCAAAAGGACCGGCCATCGAAGATTCAAAGAAAGTCGTCACTATGCTTGATTTGAGCCAAGATGCACTGACAAAAGATACAAGCTATTTCGAACGAACAAGCTCATACGGCGCAGCATACGATGACGTTGAGTCGCAAGTGCTGGATATAAAAAATAGCGACAACACTCGAGTAAGCCTCGGAACAAAGTTCAATCACTACATCGAACTTGCCCTTATTAAAACTGGAAAATCAGATCAGCTTAGTAAATATCAGGTCAATGAAGACATGATGAAGTCAGGAGAAATTAGTGAAGATGCCAAGGCGCTCATTCGTGTTGGATACATTGTCGATCTTCATAATACATATGCCATCGAAAAGGCACGACGAATGGAAATTGCAAAAGAGTACTCAAAAAATCCACAAGTTGTAGAGTTGCTTAAACAGTTTAAGGGGAAAAACCCAAACATTACCGACGCAGAACTTCGACGAATGGGTCGAAAAATCGACTCACAGCTTGCAGCCGGAGTGATGATTGGAGCAACTCGAGATGCGAGCGGAAATCTAGCACCAACAGGAGCTTTTGGTATGAGTTTTGACGTAGGAAACGGAGTGTCATTCTCTGTAGGTATTGGAGGAAGCGTGGAATCAGGAGCAACAGGAGTCCTCGGTGCACACAAGAAAATTCAAATCACAAAAGATACAAAGATTACATTTTCTCTCGGAGTTTCTGGAAATCCAGGTTCTGGAAATGGCACTCCAGGACTCGGAATTGGAGCAGGTGCTGTTGTAGAAACAAAGATCAGTAAAGACTGGGACGGTGTGTTCGGAGCAAGTGTTGGAGTTGATGCCATTCGACTTCAAGTTGGCGCTGGTGGTGTTATTGGCGTTCACAAAAATATAGAACGTGTATATGAAAACGACGTTAATGACAAATATGAAAAGGCTGGAATTGCAGGAATTGAAAAAGCAGAAAATCAATATGAAGCGCTGCTCGCCCACCCTGTTATAGGAAAACAAATTACAGAAACACTCGCGGTTGTCGATCGAGACATGAGTTCACGTGGCGAAAAACTCAGCGAAGAATACAAGCAGACTATCGCTTTCGAAATTTATGACACAATCAAAAGCGACATTGAAGCTCAAGCAATAGAAAATCTCGACCCTGGCCTTATTACAGGAGGTGGACTCATGATCAGCACCTCGATTATGCCAGTCATGCCATACGTCACAATCAATCTCGGAAAGAAAGTACGAGTTCTTCGACTTCTCGATGCAGCAAGCCAGGACGTAAGCGACGAGGAGCTTTTCAAGCAGCTTGATGACGAACTCAGCGGAAATCCAGATAAGGAATTTGTCGACCTAGGAAAGAGCGGAAAAATAACGATGGACAAACAAGGTAGGAATACCGTTACCATGGATAAGACCGTAAAATTCAATACAAAAGGAGGAGGAAACCTTGAAGTCATGAATGAAGCCATAAGTAAAGCGCGAGTTCGATTCGAGCAAAATGGAGATGGGCTTCTGAAGATGATTATCGAAGGTTCAAGAAACGCAAACATCAATGTTCATCTCGATCCAGAACTTAAGAACACTCAACTTATTCACGACGCTAAGGATTTCTTCCTTAATTGTGATTTACGACAAGATCTTTTGATCACACGAAAAGATGTTCGTTATCCATACATGAAAGATGGTGCATATCGAGAAATCAGCATCTACATCAAGAAAGATGCTGTTAGCGAAAAGACACTTGAAAAAACTGAAAGCGCCATGCTGGAAAGAAATGTAGGAAAAGCTATTAAGGAATCTGGAACAAAAGGAAAGCTTGATAACAATAATATCCTGGATTATCCGACGTTCCTTCAAATGCAAAAAGAAGGAAAAATCGATAAGTTTGAGATTCCAAGTGAAAAGGCATTTAAGGATGCAGTCGACAAACTTCTCGCAACCCCGGAAATCAAAGATTCTATCGATGGACGTGAAATGCCTGTTCGAAGAAATCTTGGAAAATTAACAGAAGGATTTTATAGAAGCCTCAATGCAAATCAAAAGGCAAGACTTAAGCAAATGACAACAGAATTTAACGCAGGTCTTGCTGTAGATTACGGAAGTATATTGGATGACTTTGAAAAATATATCGGAAAGAAAAAGGAACTTCCTCTTTCTTCTCTTGAGCGAAGTTATTTCCGAAACGCATTAATCACAAGCACTTTCCGTGATATTCGAAAACTTGGACCAGAGGGCAGAAAGAAGCTCTTTGAACACGATAGAAAATGGATCGAAGACACATTCAAGGGATGGCTCGATTCAGTTCCTCAAACGGATAATAAGGAGAGAAATGACTATTTGAAAGACAAGGCGGTTGAAATTATCATGGGTCATCTCGAAAAATCAACATTCGAACAAAGTGAATGGGTGGATATCGATCCAGCAACTCACGGAGATCAGCTGGTAACCATGGTTGGAACGCAGCACATTGTTGGCGGACGACGAAGTACTGACTACGATGGAGAACGATTTAGATTAATCAACCCTATCGAATTCAATAATAAGTCTGGTTTTGCTGAATATACTGCAACAGCAGGAATGCTTCTCGATATTGCAAGTCCTATCGATACAAAATCCCCAGAAAAGCTCATGCGATCCCCTCTTGCACTCAAACTCGCAAAGATTATTCCATTCGCCTTTAAGCCTGAAGATGTGGACTCGTATATCAGCATCATGAAAGGTGCAAATCCAGATTCAGACCCAAAACTTTCCGCATTCTATAAAAAATTCGTAGAGCTTGTAAAAAAAGTTCGTGAGGCAGAAAAAATGGATAACGCAAATGGAATCGACTTAGGGCCAGATTACGGAAATGTACAGATAAAGTTCGATATCAATACAAGCGTAAGCCTGATAGAGAGATGTCAGAATCTCACTGTTATGGGAAAAGAAGATCTCCAATTCACAGTCGAAAGTCCAGTATTTGGAGGCGCAAGCGGAGAGGCACATGCACGCGTAGATAGTCGTCTCACAGCTAAATTCCGAGAACTCGGTCTCGCATTTGGATTTGTTCCAACAGGAGTTACTGAGCGAAAAGTTGAACAAGGTGGTGGCGACGGAGGAGGTCGTGGGAAAAAAGTAGAAACACAGCATACTGGTGACGTTGATACTGGCGCAGCAACTGAAAAACAAGATAACTCTCAATCAAGTGGATCAGTCGCTGGAGATCAGGGAGTGCAACAAACCGAAGGACTTTAATCACTTATAAATTATGAAAACAAAAATTATCATTATTGCCACGCTCATTACTCTCATTGCCGTAGGAATTATTCTCACGCAATCAGAAAAGAACAAAGAAGAAAAACAAACAACCTCTCAATCATCTGGTTATTACATCAATAACTCAACAGAGGGATTATAAAAAACATTATGAAAAATAAATACATTACTTCAAAAATCTTCGGCATTGTTCTTGTTATCACAACACTCACCTCTCAGGTAGCGCTTAGTGCTGTAACATTTCCACCTGTAAAAGATTTTAGTCAGACAGACCTTCATTATCCGACAAATCCAACTACAGGGGTCAACGAAACACGTGGCTATCACGATCACACGTATTATAACAACACAGTAGAAAATAACAGCAAAATCTATCGAAGCCTGATTCGTGAATTCCGAGTCTATCTCGCAAATGACCTTATCAGCAATACAGATCTCGCAAAAATTATCTGCGCAGGAACAAAGGGAAGCGTCCTCCCTGATGCGAATAAATTTGAATCATGTAACACATATTACGGAACAAAAGCATCAGACGACGATCCAAATTACTATGGAACAAAGGTGTCAATTGAAGAAAACAATACGGCATTAGCCTCAAAAGAAGAAAAAGAATACGACGCGAGTGCTCCATCAAAAACAGAATATCCAAAGATGATTCGATGGCAATTCGCGATGGATTTCGCTGATGGAACACCAGAAAAAGCAGCCCATTATCAAGCCATTCTTGCCGCAAGCGAGACGCTCGATACGATCGCCTGCAAGATCGCAAGCAACAAGCCAACAGCAAACACCCAGGCGCAAATCAACATGTATGCAAAAATTTGTGCAAACAAAACATCCGATTATCAAAATCGAAGTTTCTTTGCGGCTGATGCAAATCACCACATCGTCAACCTTCTCTCAAAAGACCTCACTCCCCTCGCAAATTGGTCTGCAACAAGTGTCTCGAAAATCTTGATTGCTGATCAATATATTGCGATTCCAAAAAATACAACCAACTGGGATCCGTTCTATGCAAAAGATTCCATCTGGACTCCGATCATTGATCGAATAACACCAACTGGAAAAAAAATCGCATGGAAATGGGTCAATATTGGAAAAGACGTTCTCACATGGTCTCCAACTAAAACGCCTCCATCATCTGGCTTCTGTCAGTCACTCGCGGTAACGAATTCGAGCCTTGATGCTAATACTCCAATCACGTTTACAGTGAATCCGAAGACTCAAGGAACAGGAGATATTAACGATCTTCAATTTACATGGACTGCATCAAGTGGAACATTCGATACGACATTCCCAACAAAAAATAAGACCGTAAAATACTCAGGCGGTCCAGATAAAACAACGATCACAGTAGCAACAAAAGACTCATACAACACGTATGCTGGATGTACCGCGACATTTACACTCAAAACAAAAGATACACCACCTTGTACTCCGGGAACGCCAGGATGTGGACCATGCGTACCAGGAACTCCTGGATGTCCTCCTGGGGGCGGTGGACCTGGAGGTGGACCTGGAATACCACCAATCGACTGTACGAAATTCAAAGGCACGCCAGAACAGTGCCCATACAACTATCATATCGAAAAGCGAGTTGAGGGTAAGAAAACACTCAATATCAGTAGAACTGGAACAGGATTCAAAGTTCTTAAATATCAAATTCTTTACACGCCTGTTATCAAAAATAACCTCACGGCATACACAGAAATTCAGGATGAGCTCTGGGGAACAAACGCAAAGATTATAGGAAGTGAAGGCGGATATGTCACACTCAACGACGACAATCTTCAAGCTCACAAAATTCGAGTAACGGAAATTGGCAATTCTGCAGCTACAACAAAAGACATCGCTCCATGTTCAGGAAATCAACCATCGTCATGGGTGGGACCTTGCTACAAAGGAAACATCAAGGTACAGAAAAAAATCAGCATCTATGGAGCAACAAAACCGATCATGATAACCTATTTTGGAAATGTATATTCCAAGTTTGATTGTAAAAAAGCGAGTCCAAAAAATGGCTGCGGAGAAAGCTTTTCCAACAAAGCAGAATACTGGGAATACGGTAGTGTTGCTAAAATTGGAAACAGTCCAAAGGGCTTAGGGGCCGCTATTTACGGATGGGATAAGGCAGTTGTTCTTGCTATCTGTCCATACGTTCTCACACGTGCTGGCGGAGATGTCCTTTTCGAATCTGGACTTAAAATTCCACTCGTCGATATCAACAAGTGCTCAAATTTAAAATCATCAGATGATGTTATTATTACACCAAAAGATGTTGATCAGAATCTTAACAAAACTGGTGGAGGTATAAATGGATTTGACGCTACCCATAAGATCTGTGAACGAAGTAATGAAGATACCGTTGATCCAAAACAGCCGGTAGATTACAGAAATCCAGTAAAAAATATTTCAAGCCTTCTCTGTGAGTTTCAGCTACCAATTGGAGAAAAGGATAAATTCCAAAAAACAATCGTTCAAAATTCAGTAGAAGACAGTAAATTACGAGTTGCTCGATGGAGCGAGTGGACGGGATCACCAAAGTTCACGAATATTCCATCTGGAAGAGATGTCTTCCTTGTAAAAGGAAAAAACATCTCCATTGGAAGCGCAGGTATCACGATGGACAACAGTTCATTTGTTACCGGTGGCGGCAAAGTACGTCCAGTAACATTTATTGTTGAAGATGGAGATATCTATATCGACGGCAATATCAACACTACAA
>JBBIGU010000015.1:0-26865 GCA_037447365.1 Candidatus Peregrinibacteria bacterium
GTAAGAACAAAAGAAAGTTTTGTTCCCTGTTCAATAGTCTTTGATCCAGGATTTTTTGTTCCATTGAGAGAGTACTCAGTGATGGCTGGACCGAGTAGGAGAGCTTTTATAACATCAACATCGACAGTAGCGCTTTTGACCAAAACATCATTATCGTAAATTTCTAGAGTATAGGTATGTTTACCAGATGGTGGCGAATTATCTGCAACATTAAACTCAGCAATTTTTGCAGGAGTTACAGCAACTTTATCTCCGCGCTTCACAATAAATGTAAAAACATGATTTCCGATACCATCCAGATCAGTTCCCTTTGGATCCGCCCAGGTAAGAGCAACTCGATCCATTTCTTTACTGTAGCTTCCGGAAAAGTTTGGTACATAGACCGGAGCTGCAACGGGAGCCGGTTTTACAAATGAAATAGAGCTGGTGGCCGCAACAAAATTATCATTACTCTTGGTATTGTTAACGACATTATCGTAGATACGAACCAGGTAATTTCCATTCTTCGGTTGGGATACGGTTGAACTGACGGTTGGAGAGAGTGGATCGGTAGCCACAATAGGTAAAGTCTGAAGATCAGGTTGTCCATTAAGTGAAATACCATATGAGTAGCTGTGAGGACCTTTGGTCTTCTCGAGATCACTACCCTTTGGATTGTTCCAGGTAAGAGTCAGGACATCATTTTTTGCGTCGTAATTCTGGGTAAGAGTTTTGTCGTATGACGTTTTGACGATATTGACATCGTAAGTGGTGGTTGTAATGAGTGGTGCAGTAAGCGCTCCGTTATCACAGACAGACACAAAATAGTGATCACCAACGCTAGGATACTGGTAGGTATACTTAGTTTCAGTAATGCCACACGCAGCCTTGCTATTAACCAAAACAGGTACGCCATTCACAGAGAGGCTATATGTATATACATGTGGTTTGCCGGTATCGACCTCTGTTTTAGTTCCGGCAGGTGAATTCCAGCTCAGAGAAACCTCATCTTTGGCAGAATCGTAACTACCAGTGAGTTTATTATCATAAACAATCTTCTGAGAACCGCTTACATCTGTTATATCAAAGTCAGCGGACACATAATCTGAATAAGCAATAACGGTCTCGTGAACAGTGTCTTTTGGATCAAACAAGAGGGTTCGTACTTTTACAGTATAAGTATTTCCTACCTGAGGTTTTAAAATAGAAATATCAGGAATATTGAACGACTCACAGAACCAGACTACTTTGAGGCATGAAGCAGGAGATCCATTGCCAAAAGAGTAAAGTGGCTTGATGTCTCCTTTTTTTGTTATTTCCCAGTCAAAAGCAATATTATCTTCAAGTGGCTGGCCATAGCTCTGTCCTTGATGCCACCACTGAATTTTATAAAGACCACCAACGCCTAAATCCAGAGGAGTAAGTTTTCCAGTAGTGCCAAGATCAAAAAATGGGGCTGGTGCAGTAGGATTCTGAGCATCAGGCGTAAAGAACGATCCCTTCAAAAATCCTCCCGTTGTAGCGATAACAGCGGCGATTCCGAGGGCGACGATAATGCCTCCAATAATAAACCACTTCTTGCTAGAAGGAGTTTCTGGAGTTCCGGTCGGAGTTGATGGTGGTTGAGCTGGTGTGACCGGTGGTAGAGATGTATTTGGTGTTGGTGTTTCCATGGTGTGTTTTTGTGTTAGTAAGGTGAGGATTATTGGGTGAGAACTGAGCTGCCGGAAGAAGCCGTTCTATCAACTCCAGTAATGACAGTATTTCCATCAACTTGTGCCTCGACAACACCATTGTAGTCTTCAATTTTGGTACCTGAAGGTAGGGCAGAAAGATCAACAGGCTGTGTCATGGTAAGTCGTTCACCTACACGGAATGATGATGCTGGATTAAGTCTTCGAGAAAAGAATTTTACCCAATTTGACTTATCGTCCTTGGCGCCAACTTTTGGTTTACCATAGCCGACGATATCAAGTGGATGATCGCTCGTAATGGCATCCTTGCCGCTATCGTAAGAAAACACGTAGATAAGCGCAGGTGTGGTTGCTTTTGTATCAGGAGCCCAGTTAAGCGAAAACTTCGCACTATTGGTCGTAAGATCTGTGACAAACGATCCCTTGAAAAACTGTCCGCCGAAGAGTGCGGCAATGACGCCGATGACCACAACAGCAACGACAGCGAGAATAATCCAGACACGTTTTCCAGAGTCACTCGATGATTCAGACGACATTGGAAGTGGTTGGTTGACGTCAGAAGCTGACGCAGACACACCCGTTGTCGGAGTTGGGTTCAGATTTTCCATAGTTTTTTATTTTAAATATGTAGTTAGGAAATCTCACTATTATACCACAAAAAAGGGGAACTTGGCAAGAGCCAAGAATGAAATGAGAAGTAGGGAATATTTAAGCTTTTCAGCTTTATATCCCGCTCGATCCGATATTAGAAATATCCATGATTGGTAACATGATCGCAGCGACCATACCACCAACGACGATACCAATCGCGATAATCAAGATTGGCTCGAAGGCCTTGGTAAGACCCTTCACCATAGCATCAACTTCGTCATCATAGAGCGCGGCAATTTTTTCAGTAACGAGATCTAGGTGAGCAGTCTGTTCACCAATTTCCATCATGTTAATTAAAACAACTGGGAACAAGAACGGGTCGTTCAACGTCTCAGCAAGCGGAATACCCTGTTCCACGTCTTGTGCGGCAACCAACAATTTTTGTCGATATACCTCATTACCAATCGCATTGGCAATAATTTTCAAAGACTGCACAACGGGAACACCACTTCCAAGTAAATCGCTCAGGAGTCGTGAAAATCGAGCGAGTAATGATTTCATGATAAGTTTACCAAACATTGGGAATTTCAACACAAACATGTCCCACTGATATTTTCCAAGAACCGTTTTTTTCCAAGCACTGACACCCAAGAAAATTCCAAGACCACTGCCAAGCATAAGCATCCAATATGCCTGGAAGAACGCGCTCACAGCGAGAAGAATTTGTGTCGGCATAGGAAGTTCTTTGCCAGTCTGTGTGAAAAAGTCGGTCATCTTTGGAACAACAACGATCATCATAATGAAGACAACCGCAATCAATAAACATACGATCACGGCGGGATAGATCATTGCGCCGAGGACTTTTGCTTGTACAGATGCGCTTTTTTCAAGACGGTCAGCGAGACCAGAAAGAATGTTATTGAGCTGACCCGTTGCTTCACCAGACTTCGACATACCAATTTCTGATTCATCAAAGACATCGCCATACTGCGCCATCGCATCGGATAGACTTTTACCTTGTTCGATTTTCTGAGCAATTTCAGAGACAATTTTGCTGAGTTTTTGATTATCGGATGTTTGTGCAGCAAGTGTTTCAAGTGACTTCACAAGCGGAACACCCGCATTAAGCATCACCGCAAGTAAACGGAAAAATGTTGCCTTGTCTTTGACCGTGATAGTCGAGTGTGAAATAAGCCAATCATTGACTCGATAAAAGAAGTCAACGATCGGATTGCCACTCATTTTCCCATAACGAAGACGCTCTTGTTCAATGAGTTTTTTGACCATCGAAACTTCCGCAATATCAATCGTGAGAGATTGAGTTCCGTCAGCAGCAAGAGGCGCAGCAGCATTGCCGTTTTGAACAGCATTATTTGCAGGACTCTTGATTTTGAATGAGTCACCGCCGCCATCGAGCGAAAATGGTTGCTGCATATTGTTAGACATATTCTTCTACTTTACGGGCTACACTATAGACTTCCTCTAATGAACTAATGCCAGAAAGTGCCTTTACTAAGCCATCTTGTTCAAGCGTAATCATGCCAGATTTGATGGCAACTTTTTCAATATCAATAGCTGAAGCATTTTCGAGAATCATTTTTCGTAAAACGTTATTCATTCGGAGCACTTCATAAATCGCCGTTCGTCCGAAGTAGCCAATGTTGTTACACTGATCACATCCTTTTGGAACGTAAAATTGTTTGGCAGTAAACATCTGTTTATCAAGCTCAGGATATTTCAGTTCAATGCCAACAAGCGCCTTATCGATCTGGGCTTGTAGTTGCGGATCAATCGCTTCCGTTGCAGGCTGACGACATGCCGTACACAACTTTCGAACGAGACGCTGAGCGATGATAACTTCAATAGTAGATGCCACCAAAAATGACGGAACATCCATATTTTCAATACGAGTGAGAGTTTCAACGGCACTATTTGTATGTACGGTGCTTAAAACCAAATGACCCGTGAGTGAAGCCTCAATCGCAATATCAACCGTTTCTCGATCACGAATTTCTCCGACCATGATAATGTCTGGATCCTGACGAAGTGCAGCGCGCATACCCGTTGCAAAATTGTAATCAATCTCGTGATGTACCTGACTTTGGCTCAAACCATCCATTTGAATTTCAACTGGATCTTCAATCGTAAGAATATTTACGTCGACCGTATTGAGCTTGTTGAGACAAGTATACAAAGTTGTCGTTTTACCAGAACCAGTAGGACCAGTATTGAGAATAATACCGTTTGGAGAGTCGAGACCTTCCATCAAATAGGTGTAATTATTCCCCTGAAGACCAATTTCATTTACTGCAGGAATCTTTCGTGACTTATCCTGGATACGCATAACGATCTTTTCTCCGTTTACTGTAGGGAATGTAGAGACACGAAGATCAAGATCTCGGTTGTCCTTCGATGTAACCGAACATCGTCCATCTTGCGGAATTCGCTGTTCATCAATCTTCAAGTTCGACATGATCTTGATGCGAGACACGACAGCAGGATGAATATTAGAAGGGTACTCAACAATTTCCTGCAAAACACCATCGACACGATAACGAATACGAACACGTGTTTCTTCCGGTTCAACATGAATATCACTAGATCGCATATCAAGCGCCAAACTGATCATCATCAAAGCGAGCTGGGGGATGTTCCCAGATAAAATCGAGTCCTTGAGTTGTTGGAATTTAGCATTATCAATCATCCTCTCAGTCGATCAAGAATTATTTTTTTGTTTTCTGGAAGTAGGCGCTCAAATTAGCACGGAACTGAATTGTGCTCTTAGCTGAGCCAGTATCGTCACTATTGAAATTGAGCTGAATGGACTTGAGGTCGAGAAGTCGAAGTTTCTTGGAAAGCGTTCCAGAACTTTGAACAAATCGAAGGAAGTCATAAAAACCATTTTCCGATGCTGTAATATTCATGCTAATTGGAAGAACATCATATTTAGCAGAGGTATCTGAAGTCGGAGATCCATATTGAATGTCGGTAACGACAACAGGATCATTTCCCTTCTTTTTATTATAGTTAAAGAAGTAGTCATCAAATTCCTTGGTAAGAGAGGTATAATCCTCTTCGAGAGGAAAGACACTTGCGAGCTCCTTATTCATAGAGGCATCGGTATCCTTATAAAGGGCTTGAGTCGCAGTATATGCCTCGGCCTCTTTTTTATTGTCCTTTTCAAGCTGACTTACAAAAGCATTACTCTGAGTAACAACAGCATTTTTGTCGGAATATTCGAGATATTTTTCAACACCATAATAAATAACTCCAAGGGCAACAAAGACAAGGAGTATCGCATAAAGCTTGATGCTTCGGCTAATATAATGTTGTCGAATGAATGCTGGTGAGCCTAATTCTTGTGGAAGTGCGTCCATGAGAAAAGTGTAATTACGGTGTAGGGGTAGGTTCTGTAGGTATAGGTTCTGTAGGTGTAGGAGTTGGCGTAGAAGCATCTGTCGGAGCTGCTGGTTCAGGCGCAGCAGGTGTTACTGGTACATCCGGTGTGACATCAGGAGCCTTAGGAGCCGAGAAGACATTTGAGAGGCTACCAAGATTAATTGCAGTGTCTCGAGAGTCACGTTCATCTTCTTGCTGGAGAGAGAGATCAATTTTGAAGTTACCTTCGAATCCATCTTTGTCTGAAGTAAAGCTCTTGGAGAAGGTTCGCATTTCGACGTTCTTGAATTTCGAAGAGCCTTCGAGAACATCGATAAGATCAGCGACAATAGTGAAGTTCACACCATCGAAGTCCTTAACATTACCGCTAATAGTGAGACGTCCTGTATCTCCGTTAAAATCGAAGCCAGTATATTGGATACCTCCAACATCCTTATAAAGCTTTGTTTTGAATCGACCCTTATCGATAGAGGTCGTCTTATCGTAAATCTCGGTAATAATAGAGTACCAAGGAATACGGCGATCTTTAATATGGAAGATAAACGCAAGACGTTGATTGTAATGATTACTCATTTGAAGAATAAATGCGCGAAGATCGGCATGTGACATCTTGCTTAGGTCTGTAGATGTAAGGGCAAGAAGAGCGTTGTTGCCAACAATCATCTTCATCTCATTGAGATCACGAATTTCATCTGGTTTTGCGCCAGTTTTTTGAGTGTCGATATATTGCTTGAGTGAATCTTGAAATTCCTGAGTAGCAATTCTTTTTTCTTCTTCTGCCGCTGCGGCAGGGTCGAGAGTGTCACGGTTAGCAACAGGATCGACTTCGTGATAAAGAGGAACGATAATGCTTTTCGAAAGTTTTTCTCGTGCATCATCGAATGGTTTTGCGAGGTCAGCTTTTGCAGTATCAAGATCGGAAAGAAGTTGTGATTTTTGTGGATCATCTACTGGAGTTGATTTCCATGCATCGTATTTTTGAAGATACTCATTTGCCTGATAAAAGAACTGATCGAGATCTTTTTTGGCGGTTCGATATCGATAGAAGTTAACCTGAGTCTGCATACTTCTAAGCTGATCATTGGTTGTTGAAAGTTGCTTTCCAACATTATCGCTGCCGAATAAGTTAAAATTTGGATCGAGCTGTGTGTAGAAGTAGAGGAACAAGAAGAACCCAAGGGTGACAAAACATGCGAGTGCAATTTTTACACCGGAGAGTTGTCGCTTGAGATGATACTCACGATCAATGAAGAGGCTCGTATCGATTTTTGGAAGTTCCCCGAGAATAGATTTTTTCTTTTCGACATTTTTTTCCTCGCTCTTGAGCAAACTTTGGAACATGAGATCATTTCCCTTTTCACTTTTATTATCAGCAAAAAGATTTTTGAGAAATGGATCAGATGAAGTAGTTCCAGCAGGAGCGGAAGTCGAAGTTGTTGCTGGTAATGTAGCAGACATTGCAGCTGGTTTTGTTGTAGCTGTTGCTGTTACCGGCGTTATCGCCGCAGGAGTTCCGGATACTGTTGGCATTGCGGCGGTACTTGCATTTCCTTCACCAAGCGGAGCTTTCGAATCCGTAAGATGCGGTGTAATAATTTCTATTCCAGCAGCACTCGTCGGATCAGCGAGGAAGTGGAAGAGTCGTTCTTCTGAGATGAAATCGAAAATCTTGTCCATGATGAGTATGTTTTTGTTTTGATTTTTTATTGGCTCGTTTTTTGAAGATCCCTATCTGGTCAACTCGAGCATCAAATGAAATCTATTCATTGTATCAAAAAATGGCCGGATTGTAAATAGCTTTGGATCAGAGCTGACAGAGGGTCGAAGCGGGCCTAACCAGCTTTATTGCAAGATTTTGAAAGTATGGTATGATGCGAATCCATGTCCGACCAGAGTGAAGCTAAAGATCCCTTAGTGAGAAGTTTAGCTTCAAAAAAATAAATGAATGCTTGACTTTTATAAAAAATCTGACGTAATTAGAAATTTCGGCGCCGAAATTTCCAGCTTTAAAATATTATTTTTTCAAAAAAAGTATAACAATAAAACATATATAAAAAAGTCAACATTTGCTACCTTTGCCGCAGTCATGAAAATCCGCTACGCTGAAACTCCGAGTAAACTGCCAGGAGACCAAAAAAAAGAGACCAAAAATTCTCAATAAATTCTCAATCTAACGCTCAAAATAGCCTCAAAAAATACTCGAAACGCTCGAAACATGCCAAAACCAGCTTTAAAAAAACGTCCATCCCTTCCTGAGTGGTTCAAGATCCGCCCGCCAACGACGAGCGCATTCGCACGGATCAAAGGCGAACTTGCCACAACCGGACTCAAAACCGTGTGCGAGGAGGCGCACTGTCCAAATCTTTCAGAATGTTGGAGTGGTGGAACGGCGACATACATGTTGCTCGGCGATACGTGCACACGCGGCTGTCAGTTTTGTGCGGTGAAGACAGGAAACCCACATCAAGAAATCGACGAACTCGAACCGTGGAAATTGGCGCAGACGATAAAAAAATCTGGACTCGATTATGTCGTACTCACGATGGTCGCGCGTGATGATTTGGAAGATGGTGGAGCGGCGCATCTCGCAAAATGTATTCGCGCTATTCATCAGACAACGCCACAGGTGTTAGTCGAAATTCTCATCTCGGATTTACGCGGAAAAGAGTCATCACTTGCAACAGTTCTCGAAAGTGGACCAGTCGTTTTGGCGCATAATATAGAGACAATCGACCGACTCACAAAATTCGTTCGCGATGGTCGTGCAAGTTATAAGCAGACACTTCAGGTGCTCGCGAATGCAAAAAAACTTGTCACAGAAAATGCATCACTCAAGAAAATATACACCAAATCATCCATCATGCTCGGACTTGGTGAGACGGAAGAAGAAGTTATTCAAACCATGAAAGATCTTCGCAGTGTTGACACTGACATGCTCACACTCGGTCAGTATCTTCAGCCATCTTCGAAACACATCGAACTCAAGGAATATGTTCATCCGGATCAGTTCGCTCGTCTCGAAAAAATCGGTCTCGATCTTGGATTCATCTACGTCGCCTCCGGACCACTCGTGAGGAGTTCGTATAAAGCTGGAGAGTTGTTTGTGAAGTCTCAAATAGCACTACAGGCTAGCATGCCAAATCAATACTAAAATAAAGCTGAAAGGTATACTAAAAGTCACCATTCGGACAGCTTGCACGAATAAAGAGAAAACCGTAACATACCCCCGACAAATACCCAAATATGACAGATATTTTCTCCCAATATAGCCCGCTCGAAGGTAAGCGACTCCAAATAATGGATGAGCAGGGTGCTATAAGTGTGGATCCGGTAGTTGCAGCACTCCGACCAGCAGAGCTGACTGACGAGGCGATTCAGAAAGCATATGAAAAGATGCTCTTTATGAAGATGGCCGATCAGAAGGCGAATAATTTGCAGAGAACGGGGCGAATGGGAACGTACGCATCAATTCGTGGACAAGAGGCGATTCAAGTTGCGGCAGGATTAACAATGAACCGAGATGACTGGCTTATTCCAGCCTTTCGAGAGCTTGGTATTATGTGGATGCACGGCGTGCCAATGGAAAATATTTATATGTATTGGATGGGAAATGAAATGGGGTCACTTCCGCCACCAGGTGTGAACTGCTTACCGATTGCAATTGCAATTGCGAGCCAGGCGGTTCATGCGGTTGGAATTGGAATGGGAATGAAGAAGAAAAAAGAGACGAAAGTTGCGGTGACATTCTTTGGTGATGGTGCGACAAGCGAGGGAGATTTTCATGAGGCGTTGAACTGCGCAGGTGTATTCAAGGCGAACACGGTATTTATTTGTCAAAACAATCACTGGGCGATTTCTGTTCCACGAAGCCATCAAACAGCTGTTCCAACATTGGCACAAAAGGCGATTGCCTATGGAATTCCAGGAATCCAGGTAGATGGAAATGATTTGCTAGCGATGCATGTAGCGATTTCAACGGCGCTCGCTCGCGCTCGCGCCGGCCTCGGCGCCACTCTTATCGAAGCATATACGTACCGCCTCGGCGATCATACAACTTCTGATGATGCGAAAAAATATCGCGACCCAGCAGAAGTTGAACCATGGAAACTCCGCGATCCAATATTGCGACTCCAAAAATACCTCGCCGCACACACAAATCCACAAACGAACCAACCTCTCTGGTCGCAAGT
The DNA here is from genome assembly GCA_037447365.1 of Candidatus Peregrinibacteria bacterium. Classification (GTDB taxonomy): domain Bacteria; phylum Patescibacteriota; class Gracilibacteria; order UBA1369; family UBA12463; genus CALREA01. The sequence goes on from JBBIGU010000015.1 coordinate 9,854, forward strand.
CTACGAAGACGAACTCACTGCTCGTTACGAAAAAGAAATCGAAACGATCGTCGAAAAAGCGCAAGCCATAGCCTACAATCCAACCGATATTTTTGATTATACGTACGCAGAACTCACACCACGTCTCGCAGAACAGCGCACGGACATGATGACTCGTATTGAAATTCAGCAACCATAGTAGATTCAGCAGTCGCGCAAAAACCTCTATCAAAATTTCAACCTGCATACGTTTGCATACGCAAACATACCCACCGTCACGAACCACCCACAATCAAAAGCCGCATCCCCCATGGAAACCCAAAAACTCAACATCGTCGAAGCAATCAATCTCGCGCTCAAGCAGGAAATGGAGCGAGATCCATCAGTTATTATTTTTGGTGAAGATGTTGGAAAAGATGGTGGCGTGTTTCGTGTAACAGATAAACTTCAAGATCAGTTTGGTGAAGAGCGCGTCTTCGATTCTCCGCTTGGAGAGTCAGGAATTGCCGGTATGGCTATTGGACTCAGTATCTACGGATTCAAGCCAGTCGTTGAAGTACAGTTCGATGGTTTCTACATGCAAATGTTTGATCAGATGATTCAAAACGCCGCACGAATGCGCAATCGTTCACGCGGTCGATATACCTGTCCGTTCGTCGTTCGCGTTCCATCAGGTGGTGGTATCAAGGCGCTCGAACATCACTCAGAGTCGATCGAAACTTACGTCGCACACACACCAGGTCTCAAAGTCGTTTACCCTTCAACGCCATACGACGCAAAAGGTCTTCTGTTAGCCGCAATTCGCGATCCGGATCCAGTGATTTTCATGGAGCCAAAACGTCTCTATCGTGCGATCAAGCAAGATGTTCCGCTCGAAGATTATATCGTGCCAATTGGTCAGGCGAATATTCTTCAAGAGGGCGTAGACCTTACTATAGTTACATGGGGTCCAATGGTTCGCGAGGCACAGAAGGCAATCGAGCAGTCACCAGGAGTATCAGTTGAGCTCATTGATCTTCGCACTATTTCTCCAATGGATGAGGCAACGATTCTTGCATCAGTAAATAAAACTGGACGATTGATTATCGTTCAAGAGGCGAATAAAACGTTCGGACCCGGAAGCGAAATTGCTGCTCTGGTAGCCGAAAAAGCGCTATACTCTCTTAAGTGCCCAATCCAACGAGTTGCCGCACCAGACGTAACAGTACCATATTTAAAAGCAGAGAATTGGTATTTGCCAGACGCATTCCAAATTCAACAGGCGATCGCAGCTGCAATGGTATAATAAAAAATCTTCATAAAAGTTATCTCAACTTCTCAAAAATTTCTTTCTCAAAAATCTCACAAAAAACTCCCATGCTCGAATTTAAATTTCCAGACGTCGGCGAAGGTATTCACGAAGGTACGATTGTAAAGTGGCGCGTGAAGGAAGGTGACGAGGTGAAATCAGATCAAGTTTTGGTCGAGGTTGAGACAGACAAAGCGATCGTCGAAATTCCATCTCCAAAGGCTGGAATTATTGGAAAAATCTTCCACAAAGAGCAGCAAATTATTCACGTTGGTGAGACGCTCGTTGTACTAGTAGACAAAGGTGAAACATATGATTCTGCTGCAGTTTCTACCACCTCGTCTATACAAGAAAAACCGGCTGTACAGAGTGGCGATAAGGGTCCAGGAGTCGTCGGGTCGATCGATGCATCAAATACGGAAATCGCACCAGCAAAAACAACACCAAAAACTACCTCAACGCTATCCACAACTTCCGCTCCAAAAATTCTTCCAGCGACACGAATGCTCGCACAAAAACTCGGAGTTGATATTGCAAAAGTTATCGGAACCGGTCCAAACGGACTCATCACTGATCAAGATATTCGGGGCGCAAAAGGTGAGGCATCAATGCCATCAGTAGCTCCATCGGCTCAGGCATCCACACCTTCCCAGTCAAAAACATTCTCAGGAGAGGTAACCCGCACTCCATACAAAGGAATTCGAAAGGCAATTGGTGATCACATGGTGATGTCGCTTACAAAAGCAGCACAAGTGACGCACGTCGACACAGTGGATGTTAGCAAGCTAGTTGCAAAACGTGAATCGGAAAAAGACGCAGCAAATTCACAAAATATCAAGCTTACATTTCTCGCATATCTTACAAAAGCCGTCACTGAAACGCTCAAAGAATTTCCAATCGTAAACAGTGAGCTTGATGAATCAACACAAGAAATAATCACGAAAAATTTCTATAACATCGGAATTGCTGTCGATACTGAAGATGGACTTTTTGTTCCCGTCATCAAAAATGCGGATAAAAAAGATCTCTTTACGGTGGCTCAAGAAATAACAGAACTTGCTGAAAAAGCCCGAACCAAAAAACTTACACCAGTCGAAATGTCAGGCGGAACATTTACAATTACAAATTACGGTTCGATCGGTGGAGACTTTGCTACACCGGTTATCAATTATCCAGAAGCGGCCATTCTCGGCCTTGGAAAGATGAAAGATGCAGTTATGGTTGACCCAGTCACCAAACAGCCAATTGTCACTAAAACCATGGCACTCGCGCTCACATTTGATCACCGATTGATCGACGGCGCTACGGCAGCGAGATTTGTAAACGCGCTCGGCCAGAAGCTCCAGGCGTAGCTTTGCTCAAAGCAGAGTTTTTTAGAGACTTGCCAAAATAAAAAAACATGATACAATATTCATCTATTATTATTAATAAATAATATGATGAATATCCCAGGCTCAAAAGAGGTTATGAAATATGTTCTGCCAATAGTGGCCGGTCTTTCAGGTGGTTGTGCGTCATCAGACGTTGCCACTCAGAGTCCTCAGATAGCTCTCGCTTCAGAACAGGGACCAAGAACAGGGGTCCTCAAGGCTTCAGTCACGACACCAGAAAGCAATATATGCGAACAGGGTAACGAAGTATGGAATAAGCTCCAGGGACTCTTATCATGCGCAGTAACGAACAATGAGGCGATTCATGCAGAGTTGCAGAATAGTGCAGATGGATTAGTAGATCAGATGGAAGGAATTATTATGTCACAATCGGGAAACGAAGTGGGATTATCTTTTATGTCAGGTGAATTTAATGGAACAGCATTTGAAATGAATGATCTTGTTGAAGGTCATCATCGATGCGAGGTGTATTGGAATGAATATGAAGTGATTGTGAACATCTACAAGAACGTGAATCCATACGACGCAAAAAAAGGTTATACAGGAACAGAGCTATATACATTATGGCTTGGAGCTGACTCTCTTTCTATACGTCACATGGTGAATGGAACGAGTTGTCATGATTGCAGTACGATGGATTTTGATTTCAATCCAGGAGAGACGTGTGGAAGTTATGAAATGGGTGAGGCGTATGGAGATAATATGGCGTTCGGAAAAATTTATGCAGGAAAAAATAATGAAGATGGAGAAAACGGCTTAAAATGCGAGAAAACAAGTGGAAAAAAACCACAGCCTTATGCAACAGAAGATATTACTGGAAAGTGCGATGATGGATCAGAGGCTGCCGCCTCTTGCCGAGAAGGCGATGATGGATCTCGATACGAAGGTATTGTTAGAAGCGGAAAGGCAAGTAAAGAAACGCAATCTGCTATTCAAAAGACATTTGCACGTATTCAAAATATGATGAAGAGTAAAGGTTTTGATATTCCAAATTTAACAAAGTAAACATTTGAGGTGGTAGGTATTTAAGGTAAAATGAAGAAAATAATTTCTTATTATTAACTTCATTCCCTATGCTTCCATGGAAAAAATACGTCGCTGAGTTGCTCGGTACATTTATGCTTATTTTTGCTGGTGCTGGTTCAATTATGGCTTATGAAGCCAATGGAATACCGGAGACACTCGGTGTCGCTATAGCACATGGACTTGCGATTATGATTGGAGTATACGCTTTTGGAGGAATTTCTGGAGCACACATGAATCCTGCAGTCACGATTGGACTTTGGGTTGGAAAGAAAATCAGAACAAGTGATGTTCCTGGATATATTTTGGCTCAACTCGTTGGTGCATCACTCGCTGCACTCATTTTGAAACTTATGTTTATCGACACACTCGCAGCAACACTTGGAATTCCAGCTCTCGGACCAGGAGTTTCTCCATTATCAGGAGTTATTGCAGAGGCCGTTATGACATTCTTGCTCGTTTGGACAGTATATGCTGTCGCAGTTGATGGCGAAAACAAGACTGGCAACATGGCTGGTCTCGTCATTGGCGGAGTTATCGCTCTCGATATTATGGTTGGTGGTGCGCTTACAGGTGGCGCTATGAATCCAGCTCGATGGTTCGGCCCTGCGCTTATCAGCAACAGCTGGTCGCATTGGTATGTCTACTTGGCTGGTCCACTTGTCGGTTCCCTCCTTGCGGCCACAACCTCACTTTTCTTCATGCGAAAGAAGGCATAAGGCTTCTTAGATAAGGCATAGCTTAGCTAGACTGCGTCATGAGTGCTAATCGCTTTTCGACTCGATCTACAAGAGTTTTTTCAGCTGGAGATATGGATGTGTAATCTTGAGTTGAAGGTGTTTCTTGAAGAGCCGAAGATTGTGCATCAAGAATTACAACACGAGGTGCTCCAGGGTGGAACTGATCTTGAGTAAGATCTACAAAAAACTGGTGATCACGAGTGCTATTCCAAAAATGACTATTTCGTCTACCGTCAGGAAAAACATATTCTCCAGCCACGATATGGAGATTGGTAGCTCGGGCTACCACAGTACTTGCGTACCAGCAAGCATTCGTTGGAAATCCTGGAAGTTCTAGCTCCAATGCCTCACGAACCCTCAGAAGCATTTTGTAAAGTTCAGGATGGAGTACGTCAGGAGGAAGATATTCAGGTTGTTGCTGAATATCCCTAAAATCTAATGCACAATCCGATAAGTGTGAAAATGGCCGTACAATCATATCATCACGTTATCGCATCTCATTCCAGTCTTTGGTTTTGTATCTCTCGTTCGCGAGAGTCTCTGCGCGCGCAGATTCCTCTTTGCTCCACGTTCCAACCTCAAAGGTCTTTCCATCCGTAAAGCCCTCGAATAAGGCCTTGTATAGAGCTTCTCGTGTCACCTCGGGTTTCACATGACTGACTGATGTGACACGCTCCTCAACGGTTGCAATGAGTTTGTCGGCGATTTTTTCTTTGCCAACCTTGAGCAGCGAAAACATCTTCTTCACATCAACGGTAAAGAGAATCGTTCCATGTTGTAAAATCACACCACCTCGTCGTGTCTGTGCATTTCCAGAAATCTTCTTTCCAACAAAAACGCGATCAGCAGAAGAGGCATCTACATCAGCGCTTATGACAACGTCATTTATTGGCTTAAAATCGCTCTCTATGCCAAGTCGTGCCAAGCTCTTGATAATCCATCCGCAAATTTCATAATACGACTCCGTGATACCAAGTGTCTCTTCAGCTCCACCTGCATTCACGCGAGTAAACATTTTTTCCGGAACAATCACCGAGTAAGTAATTTCGCCTTCGTAATCGTGATATACCGCACCACCACCCGTTCGTCGACGAATAATATCAACGCCAGCCGTAGCACACTCATCAACCGCAATTTCATCGTGGAGGCTCTGAAAATATCCAATAGAAACCGCGCTTGGCTTCCATCGGTAGAACCTGATTGTTGGCTTAGATAAGCCGCTTGCTACACTTTCGCAGCACGCCTCATCGAGCGCCATATTCGTGAACGCATCGTGTGTCTCGAGTTCAATGATTCTCCAGTTGATATCAGAAAGTGCCATACGAATATCAATAATAATTCACAGAAATAATATTTTTATATCAAGACAGCTAATACTCCGACTCCGGATGCAAAGCGTCATGAAGTGTTTGCGCGATGTCACTCGCACTAAATCCGATGAGTTCGTATCCATTACTATGAATGACGTCGTTGAGTTTAGAAACATAGGTGCGAACTTCTGTTTTTGCAGGCATGCCAGCGAGGCACTTCTCAAGTTCAGTCACGCCATCTTCCGGATGCATAAAAAAATCACCAGTGAGAGACACCGAAGTAACGATCATTTTTGGCTCAGATCCATCTGTTTCAGCCTTTACTCGAAGAAGCTTTCCTCCAGAAACCTTTGTAGTAGCGATGTATTCCATGTCAGCAGTGTACGAGATTTACATGGAGAGGTAAACCTCATTATGCTAAACTAAGCTTAGTAGCTTTATTTTTTATCCCATTCTCATGGCAAAGCTCGTGAATTTCTCGGTGGTTTTCAAAAAATCTACTGAAAGTTTAAAGAAGAATTTTGTTCCGATGATCGTCTTGGCGAGTGTCTTTGGCGTAGTAATGGGACTTCTCGATTATGGAAAAAATAGCATCCTTTTTCCAGGAGGCATGACGGCATATGGTTCACCAGAAGTTGTCGCAAGTGCGTGGGTGTCAGCAGTAGTTGTCGTTGTAGTAAATCTTCTCGCACTGTTAAGAACAGTTGCCTTCATAAAAATGGGAACAGATACCGTACTTCAAAAAACACCATCGGCTACGGAGGCCATTGAATATTCAATTAAAAACTTCATCTCATTTTTATGGACATTAATCGTTGGGGCGATTTATGCCCTAAGATGGGCGCTTATTGGATTTATCCTTATTCCTCTTTATGCTATTTTGGTAGTTTTTCTTCCTAAATTAATAGAAGGAAGTGGTTTGAATACAAGCGGAATTGGGTTTATGACGGCAATTATAAGTGTTGTGGCAATTATATATGGAATATATTGTGGTTTGAAAATTGGATTCATGGGGTATATTTTTGTTCAGGATGGGAAGAAGGGACTAGATGCAGCAAAATCAAGTATGGCGATAGTAGAAGGACGATGGTGGGATGTTTTTTTTGCATTTTTCGTTATAGGGATTATTATGTTTCTTGTGAGCTTCGTGGTTATGCTTATTCTTGGACTAGTGATTGCACCTTTTTCTTTATTAGTTCCAAAAATTATTTCAACACTCATAGCGTCAGTAGTTTCAAGTATATTAACGCTCTTCGGAGTAGTGCTTGGATGTAATCTTTATAATGAATACAAGCACATGGGAAATGTAAGCCAGACTCATGAATAATGCCGATATATACAGGCGAAATATGAATGTATAGAAGCACAACAAATAAGGCCCCGCGCATCGCGCGGGGCCTTTTGTAATACACAATATACGTATTACATATATTCACAATGTCAGAATTCGCTTTGGCTCAACAAGAATACCGGCTTCGCTTCCTATGACAATATTCGCTTTTGATTTAGGGAAAACAATTTGAGAATCTCGACTAACAGCAAGTTTTTTATCGGGATACTCCGCATATACCGTTCCTGCAGGAAGGCTTTCAAAGTTTTGAAATTCTTTTACGTATGAAAATCCTGGCTGCGCAACTATATTTTCATAGGCATAGTTGTAATTAAACTCGTGAATTGGGTCACCAGTAGGATCCCCTTTTAGAATTCCAAGTGACTGGAGTACATTTCGAATCCGTTTCATGATAAGGAGTGTTTCGGGATTGTCGATGCCGCCAGCTTCTACGGTAAGACCTAGGGCACCCATGCTTTGAGCAAAAGTGTCGGCGTATATTGGTTCACCTGTTGGGGATCCCCAGCCTGGGCCAGTCATGAGATTATTGATACCTAGGTGTGGGAGTATCTGTTTTATGAGAGGGTTATCAAGAGAGAGCCCTCCAATAAAAGGATTGGATGGTTTAATGGTAGAGTGGATATCAATAAGAGCATTGCTGCCAGCTATCACAGCTTTTAGTGCCTGTGCTCGCATTTCTTCAGAGGTTGACCCATTCGGATTCCCAAAACATCTATTGAGATCCTTTTGAACAAATCTAACATTCTTTTCAATAGCATCAATATTACCAAGAGCAACTTTGAGTGTTCCACCGATAATATTTTTTGCAGCCATCTCAGAGAGAAGCATTTGAACAACATCGACACCGACACGTTCATTGCCGTGCACTCCGCCAAGGATAGTAACAGTGGGTCCTGGTTGTATGCCTTTTGCTTGCCATGCATAGGGAATAGCAAGATTTGATTCGGGAAAATGGAGAAGAGGGGATGATGATTGAGTATTCATGGTAGATGGTAGAGAAATAAAAATGAATATAAACAAAAAGGCCCGGCAGCAACTGCTGCCGGGCCCAGAAAAGTTTTCAATAAAAACGATTATGAGAGTCGACGATGCGGCTGCTTGGAGCAAATTCGGAAGGCGCAGCGGCGATGTCCACACGTGGTGCAGATAGAAGAAAAAGCCAAAATAATTGAATTGAATGTGATCATAGAAAAGAAGTGTCTCACTATTTTGTGTCTCAGTCAAATTGTAAGATAAAATGTTATGCAAATAGAAGCACAACAAATAAGGCCCCGCGCATCGCGCGGGGCCTTATAAATATTTGAATCAAGCAAGTTGCTCAAGTCTCAAATGAAGAGTGGCTCAGGGAGCTTACTTCATTTCAACCTTAGCACCAGCCTCTTCGAGAACCTTCTTCAACTTCTCGCCCTCTGCACGGTCAATTCCTTCCTTGACTGGCTTTGGAGCACCATCAACGAGGTCTTTAGCCTCCTTGAGTCCGAGACCTGTAGCCTCACGAACTGCCTTGATAACGTTGATCTTCTGAGCACCTCCGTCTACGAGAGTGACAGTAACGGTTGAGCTAGCTTCTTCAGCAGCAGCACCGCCAGCAGCAGGCATAGCACCCATCATCATTGGAGCAGCAGCTGTTACGCCGAATTTTTCTTCCATAGCCTTTACAAGGTTTGAAAGATCGAGGACTGACAACTTCTCGACGAGGTCGAGAATCTTCTGAGCTTCTGTACTAAGTTCCATAGGAATAGTTTGTTAAAAGTGGAAAATAAAAAATATGAGAAAGAACGAATGAGATTACGCTTTTGATTTCGCAACCGCATCCACTGTACGAACGAACTTCGAAAGGAGACCATGAAGGTTTCCGTGGAAGCCCTGAATTGGTGACTTCATCATGTAAACAAGCTTTGCGAGAAGTTCCTCCTTTCCTGGGAGTGAAGCATACTCGAGAGCCTCTTTACCTGTAAGCACCTTGCCTTCGAAAAGACCTCCGAGAAGCGCGAGCTTTTCGTGAGTTTTTGCAAGACTCTTGAGGAGTCGTGCTGGAGCAATAGGGTCTTCGAAACCGACAGTCATAGCAACAGATCCTTCCATGACTTCTCGTGGAATCTCTGTGTAGCCATTTTCCTGTGCGGCTTTTCGGATCAACGTCTTTTTAGCGACCTTGTATCCAACCTTATTTGCCCGTAATTCCTGTCGAATAGCATGAACCTGAGCGACGGTAAGACCGCGGAAATCAGCAAAGAAGACAGATTTTCCCTTTTGGAAAAGGTCCTGAACTTCTGCAAGCATTTCCTGTTTTTTCGCTTTGGTAGCAGCCATAGAGGTTTGGGGGTTAAAGAATAAAAGTTTTTTTCAGCCTGATAGAATATAAAGAAAAATCCCTGCGCAATGCAGAGACCTTATAAGCTCTTTATTGAGGCTTTTCAGCTTCGAAAGAGTGTAACTATGTGCCATCTGTGGAGGACTTCCACCCGTTTTCCCTCGCAAAGTTGCTTGGGTTGGGTTGCCGCCGGTCTCTGATGCGCTGAGATACTACAGGCCGAAGTGGTCTGGTGTCAACTCATTTTTTGGCGGATGGACGGGCAAAAAAGTCCCGACAAAGAATGCTTTTTGAAGCTCCTGTTCCGCGAGAGTCACGCACATATGCGAAAGCATTCCACCAAGCTCGATAGTTCGAACACCCATATCACGAAGAAGTTCTCGTAGTGTTTCCCACGGAGAGGTGAATCGCAGATCCCTCGTAAGCGGAGTCGGATTGGCCTCCATGGTTGGAACAATATATGGAAGAAGTGGAGCGTCGCGAAGCTCGCGAATAAGGTCTTGAACTCGATGACCCTCTTCGAAGACAAGAAGTGGAGTCTCACCAGGAGCAGCCTGCATCAAAACCGTATCTCGAAAAGCTTTTTCCACGGTATCAATAGAAGGATGAATGGTGCGTTTATGCTCATAATAACCTGCCCAACCAGTTGAGCTTATACCCCGAAGACCCGGAAGTGTTGGTGAAAAATCCGGATTGGTATGTTCTTTTTGCGCATGAAGAATGAAAAATGGATGCACATATGCACGAACAGTCTGATTGTTTGCAGCAATACGTGTCATAATATCCGATCGAGCAGCATCAGGAAGTGCAAAAATGCTCCTCGGGCAATCTGCATGTGCATCTCGATATGCTAATTTTCTGGGAGTGTCATACATAGTCGCGTATAATAAAACATTATGACTAGAAAGTCAATATATCGAAGCTAAAAATCAACTTATTCAACCCCTTGGAAGCGCTTACTTCCCCCCTTCCAATCCTGCCATGATCTGTTTCATGAGGTCGGCAGTTGTGCCAACGTTCGTATCCATGAAGATAACTTTGGTATTTGGGCCTACACCGATTGACTTCATCGTGTCGAGATACTGAGTGAGATTCAAGATCGCGAGAATTTCTGTCGAGTCTTTGCCGGTAGCAGACTTTACAACTTCGATCGACTCCTTCAAACCTTCAGCAATCGCACGTCGCTCCATGGCAATACCTTCACCCTGAAGACGCTTTCGTTCACGTTCACCCTCGGCTTCTTTCACCGCCTGAATCTTGGAAGCCTCACCTTTATTTTCGGCGGCCTTGCGAAGTTGTTCAGAGGCAACAACCTGACTCATCGCATCCGTGATCGTAATAGGGAAGTTCACATTCGTGATCTGAAAGCTCTTAATAAGCATACCCCACTCGTCGAATTGTTTTTCAAGATCATTTTGAATATGACTTGCGAGTTCCTCTTTTTTCTCGAGGATGCCCTCATGAGTTTCTTTTGCAATATACGTTCTCAATGAATTTTCAATAATCGCACCAATTGATTGATTTCGATTCTGAACAACGTAAGTGTATCGCTTGATACCCTCTTCAGTGTCAACAACCGAGTAAATCAAATTCGTGGAAATATCCACCATAACTTTATCCCGTGAAGGATACTTGCCATCGATCGCGAAGTTTTGCTGACGGAATGTTGCGGTTGCTGCAATTCGTTCGAACAAAGGAACTTTGAAATTCAAGCCAGCTCGCATAATACGGCTGTATTTTCCGAGGAACTCAACAACATAGACATTGTTCTGCTGAACAACGCGGAAACATGAAAATAGGAGAATGACGAGAATTGCACCAATGAGAAAAGTTAATGAATCCATAAAAAGAAGAATAAATGGGTAGCTGACGGGAAAACTATACACCGCCTATTACTGCTGTAAAGATCATCCTGAAGCTGATAAAGCGAAAAAGAAGCTAGAATATAAGGAAAATTGACAACAAAAAGGAAGTCTTATAGATTACCTCTCTCATAAAACAAGATTATGAAGCCAGGACAGGCCCCACAGTTACAAGAAGGAGACTCACAGTGGGTGCAAATCAGTGACAGCATGCAGGTGTTAGTTAATGAAAGGGTATCGCAACAGAAAGGTGCCGTAGCAGCAGCTGCAGAAATCGGACAGGAAATATCTACAGGTGTACAAGAAGTATTGGTCGATATTTTTACGCGAGATGTATACGGAGAATGGGATGAAAAAGGAATGCTGGTTCAGCGTTTATCTTTGAGTGCACATGAGCATCGAATAGTTGAACCTGATAACAAAGATGCGAAGCGCATAGTCGAATGGGTAGTGTCGACATTAAAAACTGTAGATGTTCATCCGGAAGACATGATACTAATTCAACTTCCAGATGGATTTCTCATGGAGATTCCACGCATGAATCGGAAGATTATCGTTCGAAGAGGTAGTTTTGCAATAAGTTCGCCTACAGAAATGCGAAGTTATTTTATGCAGGATGATAGACAAGGAAATGGTGGGGCTGATCGGATGTCACGAATGAGAGAAGCTCTTTTTTACGATTTTTATGACACAGCACTAACAGGGAAAAATATACCTCGTAAAAAAATAAATCTAGAAAATCGAGAGAAGTTGAGAGCGTGTATTGTAGAAAAATATCCAACAAACGGGTCTTTTTTTGCAATGCAAAACAAGGAAAAACATTCAGACGAAATGGCGATGATTCTAAGATTAGCGGCGCAAGCCTATGGAATTACAAGTGATCCGCTTGAGAGTATTGAGGCTTTTAGGGAGCTGGGAGGAGAGATATATTGGCGTAATAAAGAGATAGACGTAGTTACACCGGCAGAGCAAGAAAGAAATATGAGGATAAGAGCGGAATACGAACAGAGGATGATCGCCGCCATAAGATCAAAGTTTCCAGTGAGTGATCTTTGCTATATGGAACCAGAGGAAGCTCGCAGGATACGAGTTGATAGAAGAAGACTTGTTGATATCGCAGAAGAGCTTGGGATACGTGACGCGGGTCATGATGATATACAATGGTGGAGATTCGCAGCGAAGGTATATGGAGATGATAATCCAATAGTGCAACGGGCAGGAAAGAGTCTTACAATGAGTGCATGAAAGGTATTCCACTTCTCGTCATTCTCGGACCGACCGCTTCTGGAAAAACAGCACTTTCATTAAAGCTCGCAAGAGCACTGAATGGTGAGATTATTTCGGTCGACTCACGACAGATATATCGAGGAATTGATATTGGTTCAGATAAAATTCCATTAGAGAAGGATGGTAATGGCATGATGTGTCACGATGGAATTTCTCATCATATGATCAATATTGCTGATCCGGATGAGGTATATACAATGAGTGATTTTAAGCGTGATGCAGAAAAAATAATTGAAGAAATTCATGCACGGGGAAAATTGCCGATGCTTGTTGGCGGGACAGGATTATATATTCGGGCAATTACGCAGAATTATGAGATTCCAGATGCGCCGCCAAATCCAGAGTTACGCCAGAAGTATGAAAAAATTCTAGAAGAAAATGGTATAGAGAAAGGAAGAGAGATGTTACACAAGATGTTACAGGAACGCGATCCAGATACAGCAAAAAGTATTCATAAAAACAACACGCATTATGTCATTCGCGCACTCGAGATTCTCGATGGACTTGAGAAGAGTGGAAAAGTGGCAAAAAAAGAATCACGCCGCGGAGAGTCACCATATGATGTGTATATGCTTGGAATCGACTGGCCACGAGCGAAGTTATGGGAACGAATCGATAAACGAGTGGACGAGCAGGTAAAAAGAGGACTCATCGAAGAATCAAAAGTGTTGTTAGAAAAATACAGCATCGACTTGCCGTCAATAAGTTCACTTGGAGCGAAGGAATTTGCACCTTATTTTGCCGGGACCGCCTCGCTCGAACAAGTTCTCGCTCGGCTCAAATCCGCCACTCGTCAATACGCCAAACGTCAGCAGACCTGGTTTCGCAAAGAACCAGACGTGCACTGGATAGATGGTGAAGAGCTTGAAAAAGAGATGAGTCGTCAACCGGAAATCCTCATCGAGCGCCTGGTGCGTGATATACTCATCGCATGTCCCTCCTTGGAAAAAAATGGATCGTAAAAAATAAAGATCCAAAGCAAAACGTGATCGAGAAAATTATGGCGAATCGTGGGCTACAAGAGCCAGAAGCGATTGCTGCATTTTTAAGTGATGAAGGGATGTTTCTCGATCCATTCTTGATGAAAGATATGCAAAAGGCTGTCGAGAGAATTGCCAAAGCAATTACCGACAAAGAACGAGTGATCGTGTATGGCGATTACGACGTCGATGGAATTACGGGAACGACGATTCTCGTGAGAACACTCACAAAATTAGGTGCACAGGTTTCGTATAGAATTCCACATCGATTTGATGATGGATATGGTTTGCATGATAAATATATTGATGAGTGCGCGTCGATTGGCGCGAAATTGATTATTACGGTCGACTGTGGAATTTCTTGTGCCTCGCAAGTTGCCAAGGCCAACTTGCTCGGCATCGACACGATCATCACCGACCACCACACGATTCCAGAAAAACTCCCAGAAGCTCACGCAATTCTTCATCCGCTACAATCGGACTGCCCATACCCGTTCAAGGGTTTAACTGGCTCAGCGGTGGCATTTAAGCTCGCACACGCACTTCTCGATGCTAGTGCAGGAACATTCATGCCGGAACAGCGCGTAGCCTTCCTCGAATCTCTCACCGACCTTGCAAGTTTCGGAACGGTTGCCGATTGTGGACCACTCGTAGGCGAAAATCGAACGATTGTAAAACGTGGACTTAGGGCCTTCAAACGAACACACTGGTCCGGACTTCGTCATATGAAACAGCTCGCAAAAATCGACGACAACGAGATCGACACGACAACGATCGGATTCAAACTCGCACCACGAATCAACGCCGCAGGACGCATCGATCATCCCTATGTCGCACTCCAACTTCTTCTTCGCGATCCAGACGACACTCGGACTCGAGCACTCGCAGAAAAGCTCGAAAGTCTCAATATAGAGCGCCAGGAAATGACTCGAAGAGCGGTCGACGAGGCGATGAAGTTGTACAAACCCGAATACCACAAACATCTTTTTATGGCTCACTCCAAAGATTGGCACACTGGAATCCTCGGGCTGATCGCATCACGTGCAGTGAATACATTTGGATGCCCAGCCATTATCCTACAAGATCGTGACGACATGTTGGTCGCATCTGCGCGATCCATCGATGGGTGTAATATTACTGATTTAATTGCGTCACAAGGCGAACATCTCATCACATTTGGAGGTCACTCCGCAGCAGCAGGATTCTCTGTTTCCAAAGAAAAACTCCATATCGTCGAGCAGGAATTTTATAAAACAGCACAGAAATTATGGGGCAGCACTGATGGTGGATTTATGCCAACACTCTCGCTTGATTGCGAAATTGCTCATCATGAACTCACAGTCGACAATGCATTGCAATTTGAGAAAATGCAGCCATTTGGAATTGGCAACGAGAAGCCACTTCTCAAGCTTACTGACGCGATCATCACAGATATTGCTCTCATCGGAAAAGAGCACAATCACGCACGCTTAACTATTCAAGCCGGCCGCCAAACTATCTCCGGAATTTATTTCTCTGCTCCTGAAAAAGTGCTTCGCCGTCAAATCCCTTTCGACACACCCGTTTCAATCGCATGCCATCTTGAACTCAATCGCTTCCGTGGCAAAACGAGTTTGCAACTCATGGTTGCGGATATTGAGGTGTAGGGCGGCTTTTGTTTTTGTACTGCTTGCAATCTGCGATACAAAGCAGAGTATCCCTTTGGCGCATAGCTCAAAGCAGGCTGACATTTTGCTTCACAACCCCATGAGGCTCTGCTAAGCTAGTCCCTTCTCATTAGGAATGAGGCAAAATCACATCTAATACTTGACGAAATACAAAAAAACATCTATAATTACATAATAGCTTGATAATAAAGCTAGAAACCTCACGTAACTCCAACACTCCACAATACAATTACTATGACTCCAAATTCCGTTCAGCAAGAAATCGTTAATTTACTTCTCGGTTCTCAGAAGATTCTGATCATGGCGTCATCACCAGCAGATGGTGATTGTATTGGTGCATCGTTGTCACTTTATCTTGCACTCAAAAAGCTCGACAAAGAAATTACTGTCGTTTGCCCAGATCCAATTCCGGGTCTCTATCATTTTCTTCCGACAACACACGTCATTGGTAATCGCGTGGTGGCATCGAAAGATTTTGTGATCACAATTGATACAAAAAAAGTTCAAATGGCAAATGTAAAATCATTTGTCGAAGATGGAAAGATTAATATCATCGTTATGCCAGAAAATGGCCGTCTCTCAGAAGAAGACGTGTCATTTAATTATGGACCAGATCGATATGATCTTATTATTACTGTCGATACGGGTGGACTCGAGCAGCTCGGAAATCTGTATGCAAATAACATCGAGATGTTCCATCAGATTCCGGTAATCAACATTGATCATCACATGAGTAATGATCATTTTGGAAAGGTAAATCTCGTTGATGTCATGGCATCCGCTACGACAGAGTTGATTATTCCACTTATTTCTATGCTCGAGGAGCAGTCGAAAAAAGAGCTTTGGGATGAGGATATTGCGACATTGCTCTTAACAGGAATTATTACCGATACAGGAAGTTTCCAAAACTCAATACAACACCACGTGCATTTCGATGCATCAGCACAACTCATTTCATATGGTGCACGTCAGCAGGAAATTATTCAGCATATTTTCAAGACAAAACAACTCACAACGCTTAAATTGTGGGGACGAATTCTTTCTAAAATGCAGACAGATGATAAATTTCATATCGTCTGGTCGGTACTTACACAAAAAGATTTCGCAGAAACTGGCGCAGAAGAAAGTGAGACAGGTGGTATTATTGACGAACTCCTTTCAAATGCTCCTGGTGCAGAAATTATCTGTCTCTTAAAAGAGAAAAAAGGTGGTCTTGTCTCAGGATCAATTCGTACAACGAATCCATCAGTTGATGCTGCGGCGCTCGCAGAAAACTTCGGTGGTGGTGGACACACTCGCGCCGCAGGTTTCAAAGTCACAAATCTTCCAATCGACAAGCTTGAACAACAAATTCTCAAAATATTCCGCGAA
This sequence comes from Candidatus Peregrinibacteria bacterium, assembly GCA_037447365.1. Lineage (GTDB taxonomy): Bacteria > Patescibacteriota > Gracilibacteria > UBA1369 > UBA12463 > CALREA01. Next base: position 26,417 of record JBBIGU010000015.1, read on the forward strand.
TATCAAAGTAAGCGTCTCGGCATCCCACTCAACGAAGAAGAAGTAACCATTTCAGCTCCACCAGTGGTGCATACTCCACCAGCTGTACGTAGCGTGCCAGCGGTTCCACCAGTCACAACGCAATCCTCAGTTGCAAAACCGGCCGTAGCCGTTACGCCGCCAGCACCAGCTCCGATCATTGAGCCACCGAAACCAGTTCCAATGCCAGCACCAACCCCAGCTCCAATGCCGCAGCCAATGCCAAAACCGGTTGTTCCAGCTCCCGTTGTTGCAGCACAAGCTCCAACTCAAGCTCCAGCCCCAATCATTGAACATCCAAAACCAATGGTTCCACCCGTCGCTCCACCAGTACACCCAGTACCATCTGTCCCGGCGACTCCAGTAGCTCCACCAGTTGCGCCTCCAATACCAGCTCCACGACCACAAGTCGCTGCAGTTCCGCCACAACC
>JBBIGU010000016.1:0-25528 GCA_037447365.1 Candidatus Peregrinibacteria bacterium
CCTTCGGCTGATTCATATAAAAATAATCCAATCCTGTCTCACCAATAATCACGATCTGAGGATTCTCTTGAATCGCACGCAAAAACTCCCCCATCACTTCATCGTTCGTTTGATTCGAATCGTGAGGATGAATACCCTGTGATCCATACAATCGAGGAACTTTTTCCGCGACAATTCCTTTTTCACCAAGTTCTCGCACTATCTTTTCTCGATATTCATTTCGACACATTTTATCTGAAAGTAAAGACCCTGAAACATCACAACCGAGGTTCAAAATGTCAGAAACTCTCTCTAAAGCCGCACGTCTCAAAACAGCCGATAAATCGGCTTCAAATTGAGAATCCATCAAATGACAATGTGTGTCAAAAAGCATAGCTTCGAAGAATATAACACCTAAGCCAAACATAACACAAACCCACATACGGCAATAGACATTTTTCCGCTACAGGACTATGATAAAGGTCCTCTACTCAGCTAGTTCTCCTTAACCCCAAGCTGCCATGGATGATTCAGATTTCGACCTTTGGTGAGATGTAGAGGAAGTATTTTTTTGAAAGAAATATATACAAAAACGTATGACACTTCTCTCTCGTCGCGAACCACACCAAAAAAATTCCGTTATACAAGTGGGAAGCATTCAATTCGGAGGCGATGAAATTATTATCATCGCAGGACCATGTGCCATCGAAAGCAAAACTCAGATGATGGCTTGCGCAAAAGTTGCCAAACAATGTGGAGCAAAGATGCTTCGAGGTGGTGCATTCAAACCACGATCAAATCCTTACAATTTCGAAGGTCTTGGAAAAGAAGGTTTAGAGATACTCAAAGAAGCAAGTCTCGAGGTTAACCTTCCAACCGTGACAGAAGTGCTCGACATTCGAGATATCGATCTCGTAGATAAGCATGCTGACATGTTTCAAGTTGGGGCACGCAATATGCAAAACTTCCCTCTTTTGAAAGAGCTCGGAAAAGGAAAAAAACCAGTTCTTCTCAAGCGCGGAATGTCAGCAACCATTGAAGAATTCCTCCTCGCAGCCGAACATATTCTCGCAGGGGGAAATCCAAATGTCATTCTCTGCGAACGTGGCATTCGTACTTTTGAGCGAGAAACCAGAAATACACTTTCACTCTCTGCAGTTCCACTCATCAAAGAACTTTCTCATTTGCCAATCATCGTCGATCCAAGTCACGCAACAGGACAGGCATCCCTCGTAACATCCATGTCACACGCAGCCATCGCCGCGGGGGCAGACGGTCTTATGCTTGAAATTCATACCAATCCAGAAGAAGCACTCTGTGATGGAAAGCAGGCACTCCTTCCAGAAGATTTTGAAAAAATGATGATTCGAGCCAAAAAAATTGCGCTCGCCATTGATAGACATATATCATAGCACTATGAAACTCACCTACCGCCCAAAGACAGAAAAAACAGTTATTAAGCGGTATGAAGGAAAATCCATCTCTGATATTTTCGAAGACGAGGTTTTTAAAAGAAAAAAGACATACGTTATCATCACAGATACAAATATCGCCAAAATCTACCAAAAGGAACTCGAAAACCTTCCGGAAGATTTTTTTACCATAGCCATCGATCCAGGAGAAGTCTCTAAGAAACTCTCGACTATCGAGAAAATTGCCTCAAAACTCTTAATCGAAGGTGTGACAAGAGACGATGTCGTCATTGCGCTTGGAGGTGGAACCATAGGAGACATTAGCGGATTTGTCGCCTCCATATATATGAGAGGTATCGAATTTATTCAAATTCCAACAACCCTTCTCGCCATGTGTGATGCCTCTATCGGAGGGAAAAATGGTGTCGACCTTAAGGAAGGTAAAAACCTCCTTGGAACGATTCATCAACCAAGCAATATCTTCATTCAGCCAGGGTTTCTCAAGACGCTTCCAGAAAAGCAAATAAAGAATGGGCTCACAGAAGCCATAAAAACAGGTATCATCCTAAACAAATCACTCTTCACATTCATTGAAAAAAACTACAAAAACATCCTTAAAAAAGACATAAAAATACTGAACAATATAATTGAACAATGTATAAAAATTAAGGGAAAAATTATCAGCAAGGACACGAAAGAAACTGGACTCAGAAAAAAACTAAATTATGGGCATACTATAGGCCACGCAATCGAAAAAGCATCAGGATATTCTTACCAGCATGGTGAGGCAGTAAGCATAGGAATAGTTTTCGAAAATATCATAGCGTTGAACAAAAAAGTTATTCAAAAAGAACTACCTAATAAAATCACATCACTTCTCAAGCAGGTAGGACTCCCTATTGCCATGCCAAGAGCTATAAAAGAAAGGGTGAAAAAATCCCTTCGTAGCGACAAAAAAAGAAACCGAGAAACCATAACAATGTATCTACCAACTTCTCTCGGAAAATCCAAAGCCTATCAAATTCCGCTCAATGAAATCGAAAGTGTTCTCTTATAATCCAACAAGATCAAAGAGCATTACAAATCGAGCGCTCGTGTTAGCCGCTCTACTTGGAGGCAAGAGTTATATTAAAAATGCGCCTTACGGAGAAGATGTTGATGCGATGATAGAAGCCCTTCAGAAATTGGGTATAGATATCAGTGTGCAGAAAAAAGAATATTCGAGAGATATAACAGTGAACAAGAAAATTGATCTAAGTAAAAAATATGATGATAAATTAATCAAAATAAACGCGAAAAATGCAGGAACTACAAGCCGTTTTATACTCGCATACGCAACAACTCTGAACAAAAAAATTATTCTAGATGGAAGCGAGAATTTAAAGAAAAGACCAATAGCAGAACTTGTAGATGCGCTGAATAAGCTCGGAGCATATATAACGTATGAAGAAGAAGTTGGCCACCTTCCAGTATGTGTCCACCCTCAAGTACCTCAAGGCGGAACAATAAACATATCAATGAAAAAAACAAGCCAGTACGCCTCGGCCCTATCTCTCGTTGCGCCATTTCTGCAAAAAAAAACAGCTATCAAAACTACAGGGGATCGCAGATCAAAAAGTTATCTCGATATAACACGAGCGCTCATAAGACTATGGAGTAAAAATAATGTACAAAAAAGTAGTTCAAAAAAGATAACAATACCGGTAGATATAGCATCTGCAAGCTATATCATAGCGATAAACATCATTAATTGTACAAAAATATTAGTCAGAAATATGGCTATATCTGAACTAGATGCAGAAAAAGACTTCTTCAAATATATAAAAATGATGGGTTGTGATGTACGTCAAACAAAAAAGGGGCTGCTCATCTCCCCTCCTCGAAAATTCAAACCAATTAAAAAAATCGATGCCAGAAAAATACCAGACTCAGTTCTTACGTTAGCAATGATCTGCGCACTGACCCAAGAGAAAACTATTATCTCAAATGTAAGCCACCTTCGATACAAAGAGTGTGATCGCCTTCTTGCTATGAGTAACGAACTCAAAAAGCTCGGAACAAAAGTGCATCTCAAAAATAACGTCATTGTGATAGAAAAGGGTAAAAAAGTAGATACAGAAGCCAAAATAAACACATATGATGATCATCGTATGGCAATGGTTTTTTCCATTCCAAAGTCGATGTATCCTTCAATATCAATCGAAAATCCAGATATAGTACAAAAAAGTTATACAACTTACTGGAAAGACTATCGAAAAACGATATTAAGTTTGAATAAAAATTTTATACTAATAGGTATGCCGGGATCGGGGAAAACGAGTCTAGGAAAGGAATTGGCGAGACTATGGAATTATTCATTTATTGATCTGGATGAGGCATTCATCACGAAAGAACAAATAAGTATCGAAACGTACGTTCAAGAATATGGATGGGAAAGTTTTAGAAAAAAGGAGTCAAAAATACTCAAAACCCTCAGATCAAATCAACGACTCGTGATCTCAACAGGAGGCGGAGTTATTTTGAAAAAAGAGAATATTGTAGCTCTCAAGAAACTCGGAGTGATCGCGTATCTCGAAACAGACACATCTCAACTCGCTACTCATCTCAAAGAAGACTCAAGAAATATGCGTCCACATCTTCAAAAAAACATTCTTAATAATATACAAGTACTAGAAAAAGAGAGAAATGCTCTATACAAAGACATAAAAGATATATCACTATCCCCTATCCCAGAGACAAAAAATAAAGAACATGATATGAAAAAAAAGATCTATAATCTTGAAAATCAACTCTTCTACTGCCATGAATGCAACTAATACGGAATTCGACGCTATTATTATTGGCTCGGGGATAAGTGGCCTCATGACCGCACTCACACTTTCTGAAAAGAAGAAAATTCTTCTTCTTACAAAAAAGAAACTTGCAGAAAGTGCCACAAAACTTGCACAGGGCGGAATGGCAGCCGTTGATGAAAAAACGGGAGATATGTTCAAAAAACACGAAGAAGATACTATGATAGCAGGAGCCCATCACAACAAAAAAACAACAGTCAAAGAAGTCATTGTCTCAGCACCACAAATGATTAAACTTCTCGAATCATATGGCATGGAGTTTGAAGAAGAACTTACGCTAGAAGGTGGGCATGGACACAATAGAATTCATCATACAAAAGATACAACAGGAAAGACCATCGAAGATACGCTTCTAAAAGCTATAAAAAAGCAGAAAAATATTACTATTATCGAAAATACTTTGGCGATAGACCTTATTATGACAGGTGGGTCATGTCATGGATGTTGGTACGCACAAAACGACATAATCAAAACCGCATATGCAAAAGATACTGTTCTGGCAACAGGAGGAGTAGGGCAAGTGTATTTACACACGACAAATCCCCTTATTTCAACAGGAGATGGAATAGCGATGGCACATCGAGTAGGGGCAAAAATACAGGACATGGAATTTGTTCAATTTCATCCAACGGCACTTCTTGATGGCTCAAATCCACACTTTCTTCTAAGTGAGTCCTTGCGTGGAGAGGGAGCTATTTTAAGAAATAACAAAAAAATGCGATTTATGAAAAATTACGATGAGCGAGGAGAATTGGCACCAAGAGACAAGGTTTCCCAGGCTATCATTCAAGAACAAAAAAATGGAAAAGTGTATCTCGATATACGGCACAAGAAAGCCACTTGGATACATGAACGCTTCCCTACTATTCACAAAGCGATACGTAAAAAACTAAAAAAAGATTTAGCAAAAGACCTTATTCCTATCACTCCAGCAGCACATTATATGTGCGGAGGAATATGGGTAAACTCACATGGCGAAACGAGCATACCTCACCTTTATGCTGTTGGAGAAACGTCATATACGGGGCTTCACGGAGCCAACCGTCTCGCATCAAACTCGCTTCTCGAGGCAGCAGTGTATGGTAAAAAAGTAGGACAAACGATTCTGAAAAAACAAGCAGTAAAGAAAAAATCATCATCGGAATCTCAAAAAAGAAAAACTCACTCCCCTTACACCATCGCCCACCAAACATTTCGGCTCGCAAATATGCGAAGAAAAATCAAAGAAATTATGTGGAATTTTGCAGGAATCTACAGAACAATAAATGGGCTTGAAAAAGCCATTTTTGAGCTAAAAAGAATTCAAAAAATACTTCCACCAAGACATCTCATCAACAAAGAACTCGTAGAAACAAGGAATCTTCTTGAAGTTGGATTACTGATTGTGCAGGCCGCAAAAGCTCGAAAAAAAAGCCTTGGTTGCCATTGGATTGAACAAGAAAAAGACCTCGCGGACTAAAGATTGCTACTCATCATCATCGCCTCCAGAAGCCAAAATTTGAGCCTGCTCGGTAGCGCTCATGGCATCCATAATATGATCAATCTCTCCCATCATGATTCCTGGAATATTACTCCAGCTAACCTTAATACGATGATCAGTAACGCGATCTTGAGGGAAGTTGTATGTTCGAATCTTGTCTGATCGGTCACCAGTTCCGATTTGAGCGAGGCGAGTATCGCCGAGCTCCTTTTGACGTTTTTCTTCTTCGAAAGCAAAAAGACGAGCGCGCAAAATAGACATAGCTTTATGACGATTCTTCAACTGAGAGCGCTCATCCTGGCACGCTACAACAATACCTGTCGGCATATGTGTAATACGAACAGCAGAGTCAGTTGTATTAACGCTCTGTCCACCTGAACCACCTGAACGATACACATCAATACGTAAATCCTGATCTCGAATTTCAAGATCGACTTCTTCAACCTCAGGAAGAACGGCAACAGATGCAGTAGATGTATGAATTCGACCCTGAGCTTCTGTCGAAGGAATACGCTGAACACGATGAACACCCGACTCGTACTTCATTCTTCCATACACACCCTGACCAGTAATCTTGAAAATCATTTCCTTCATACCGCCAGCACTTGCTTCAGACTGACTCATGAGTTCAACAGAATATCTATGACTTTCAGCCCAACGGATATACATTCGAGAAAGTTCCGCGGCAAAAAGAGCGGCCTCCTCTCCTCCAACTCCGGCACGAACTTCTACGATACAGTTTTTCGCATCATTAGGATCTTTTGGTATAAGTTCCAGTCGAACCCTTTCCATCAAAGAAGGCATCTGAGCCTCTGCTTGATCCAGCTCCTCCTGAGCAAATTTTTTCATTTCAGGATCAGTCTCTGTCTTGAGAATTTCCTCAGAATCACGAAGAGCGGCATCAACTTGAAGATACTCTTCGTAAAGACCCTTAGCTGATTCAAGCTGACTAAGACGTTGACCAATACGCTTAAGTTCAGATGGGTTCTGTGCAATTCCAGGAGACATCAGCTGTTCCTGAAGACCATCATATTCATCAACTAATTTTTTTAATTTATCAATCATATCGCGGGCCATTATAGAGGTAAACCACCAAGAGAAACAATGAAATATCGATCAATACCAGCTAAATCTGGAATAATCTCATATCGTCCTCCAAGGTGAACAAAAAAAGTATTCAATAAAGAAGACATTTCCTCGGTCTGTGCAAATCCAAACTCACCCAAAAGATACGATGGCTTTGATTTCATTTTAATAATTTCTTGAAACATTTTTTTATACAACTGAAGTCCATCATGGCCTCCATAAAGGGCAATATGCGGTTCGTATTTATCAACATTCTGGGAAACAAAATGAAATTTTTCTTCTCCGATATACGGAAGATTGGCAACAATAATATCAAAATGTTGATCAATTATTGTATTCAATAAATCACTCTGGGTGACAGAAACCCTATCATCTACCTCGTGTTGAAAAATATTTTCTCGAGCAATCTTGAGGGCATCAAGAGAAATATCTACGAGCATCACTTGTGCCGCAGGTAAATGTTTTGCCAGACTAATGCCAATACAGCCAGATCCTGTTCCGACATCTGCAATAGAAACACCATTTGAAAAATGGCTTTTAGAAAGATTAATAATTTTTTCGACCAACCACTCTGTTTCTGGACGTGGAATCAAGACTTCCCTTCCAACCTTAAAGGATAGGCCGAAAAATTCCTTTTCCCCAATGACATATGCCAAAGGCTCCCCGTCTTTAAGGCGCATAAGCCCAGCATAAAATAGATCAACAGAGGCACCTGGCACATCTTGATCGTAAGAGCAAAAAAGCTGTTCCTTAGAATATCCAAGAACATGAGCTAAAAGAACCTCTGCATCAAGTCTAGCAAGCTCTCTATTGGAAAGCTCTTGAATGGCGTACTGTAAAAGCTCCTTAATATTCATAAAGAATAAACAAAAAAGGCCTCTACAGAGTAGAAGCCTTAAAGAGTCTTAATAAAACTTCGACTTTTCTCGCATCTTGCGGTACTTCGTTCGCATAAGAGCGGCACTTCGCTGCTTTCGTTCGCTAAGATCTTTTGTTCGGTATCTCTTTGACTTGAGTGTAACGATAACGCGGCTCTGTTGAACCTTCTTATTGAAGCGTCCAATCAAGCGTTCTGGAGATTCTTTCGTATTGCGGAGAACTGTAATTGCCATAAGTATTGAGTAAAAACAAAGCTACCCTATTATACAAACCTAAGCTCGAGAGTCAAATGGAAATTATACGCCTTCTAAAGCTAGAAAGGATTAAATATCCAAGTTCTTAACAGACTTTGCATGAGCCTGGATGAATTTCTTACGAGGAGCTACTTCAGCACCCATAAGGGTATCAAAGACGGCATCAGCCTTTTCAGCATCATCGATAGTAACCTGGAGCATGCTTCGAACTGAAGGATCCATAGTCGTTTCCCAAAGCTGTTCAGGATTCATTTCACCAAGACCCTTATAACGTTGAATTCCAACATTCTTATCCTTGAAATCCTTGTCTTTGAGAGCAGCTTCTTTTTCCTCGTCACTATAAACATATCGAACCGTCTTACCAACAGCGAGTTTGTAGAGTGGTGGCTGGGCAATATAGATGTGACCAGCTTCAACAATCGCACGGAAATAGCGATAAAAGAGGGTCAAAAGAAGGGTACGAATATGCGCACCATCAACATCGGCATCGGTCATGATAACAATCTTACTATATCGAAGCTTTGTAACATCAAACTGCTCGCCAACTCCGGCACCCATAGCGATCACAAGAGCCTTGATTTCGGCATTAGCGAGAATTTTATCGAGACGAGCCTGTTCTACGTTCAAGATTTTACCTCGAAGAGGAAGGATGGCTTGAAATTCTCGATTTCGTCCCTGTTTCGCAGAACCTCCAGCAGAATCACCCTCAACAAGAAAGAGCTCTGAAATACTTGGATCTCGAGAAGAACAGTCGGCTAACTTGCCTGGAAGCGTAAGGCCATCAAGAAGACCCTTGCGGATAACGGTATCACGAGCAGCGCGAGCAGCAAGGCGAGCTCGAGCAGCAAGCGCACATTTTGCAAATGCAGCGCGAGCCTCTGCGGGATGTTCCTCAAAATACATATCAAGATATGAACCAAAAACACTTTCAACAGCCGTTCGCATTTCTTGATTACCAAGCTTACTCTTCGTCTGACCTTCGAACTGTGGATTGGCCAATTTAACAGAGATAACGGCCGTAAGGCCTTCGCGAACATCTTCCGAGCTGAGGTTTTCTTCTTTTTCCTTTAAAAGATCATGCTTTCGGGCATAATTATTAATCGTTCGAGTAAGCGCAGATCGAAAACCGGTAAGATGCATACCACCTTCAGGAGTGAAGATGTTATTGGCAAAAGAAAACGTATGCTCTTGAAACGATTGAGAATATTGAAAAGCAACCTCGATACTGCCTTCTGGAACATCTTTATCAACATACATAACTTCACCAATCGGATCTTTCTTTTGATTTAAGTGCTGAACATAAGCACGAACACCTCCCTCAAAATAAAACTTATATGTTTGTCCTGTTCTTTCATCTAAAACGGTAATAGCAATACCTTTCGTTAAATATGCCTGCTGACGCATTCGATTAATAACCGTTGTAAAATCGAATTCTGTTTTTTCAAAAATTTCAGCATCTGGATAAAACGTAATTTTCGTTCCAGTATGATCAGACTTCCCTACCGTCTCGAGTTTTGTAACCGGGTCACCACGCTTATATTCTTGCTTGTATAACTTGTTATCTCGCATAACCTCAGCAACAAGCTTGACGGAAAGCGCATTAACAACAGAGCTACCAACACCATGAAGACCACCAGAAACCTTATAACCTCCGTCACCAAACTTACCACCAGCATGAAGAACTGTAAGAACTGTTTCAAGCGCAGATTTGCCTGTTTTTTTCACGACATCAACCGGAATACCACGACCATCATCATAGACAGAACAACCTCCGTCCTTTAAGAGTTTAACTTCAATATTCTTACAATATCCAGCCATCGCCTCATCGATCGCATTATCAACAATTTCCCAAATTAAATGATGAAGACCGGCAACGTCCGTAGTACCGATGTACATACCTGGACGCTTTCGAACGGCGGCTAAGCCCTCCAATACTTGAATTTGATCCGCACCATAATTCGATTTTTGATTCTGATCAGCCATAAACAAAAAAGAAAACTATATAAAGGCGAAGACCTTATATCACACTTTTCTAACAATGTCAGGCTTTTTTCAGAAGACGTCTGGCGTAAATCGAGATGAATTTACGGTTTAGCTGGAAGAGTTTTGTAAAACTCCTGATCGTAATACTTTTGGATAGCAGAAACAACCTTGTCAAAAGAGAACTCTCCAGGCATCGATTGCTTAGAGGTTAAGACAACGACCTGAACAGAAGAAACTATATTTTTTGTTAAATCAACAACAAAATCGACTACAATCTGACTCTTGCCAAAAGGCAATTTTGCACCACGAACTTGAAACAATTTCTTAGTATAATCAATGGTTGTGATCTGCTCCGGGTTAAGAGAAAAACTAAATTCTTGAAGCTTTTTAAGTAAAAAGAGTTGGGCCACCTTTTCAACTCGATCATTATTAGAAGAAGTATCGGTAAGAGAATCTGGCGAGACAACTTTGTCTTGTTGCTGAGACTGAACAACGAAAATATTCTTGATTCGATCAAGGGGAACAGAAGCACTTAAGATAGTGTCATTATACACTTTAATATCTGAAATTAAATTTCTATCACGATCATAAATTGCGCTAAATGGAATGCCATTATAATCAGCAGATTCAATAAATACCTGACTCTGGTTCTTATCAAGGAGTGGAGCAAGCTTAAGGCTTTTCACTCCATAGCTCGCAAACGCTTGCTGAACATCGGCTAAGGTTTGTTTTGATTCTGGGGAAGCAGGAGGCAGCGTACCCAAAAGACCCTTTTGAATTTTTTCGATTTCGCCCAAATCCTGCTTATTCTTCAAGAAAGCAGCGAAACGATCCTTGTGAGTTTGACCATAGATTTTCGACCCAGAAAAATCACTACTATTAAGGTAGCGCCAAAAATCCTCTTGATCATCAAGATTTTTCTTAAAGTATTGAGCCGCTGCAGCCTCGGTATCAGGAAGAGCACTTGAAATGTCAGAAAGAAGCCTAAACAAAACAGGATTAGCATCTTTAACATCAATTTTTTCATCAAAGAAGAAGAGACGAAGTCGCTTCATGAGTTCAATTTTAGAAGCAACAAGTGTTTGATTTTCCTCGTTTTTATCGCGACCCTCAGGAAGAAGACTGAGCCACTGAGACTGCAAATCGAAAGCATTTTGAAAATACGTTTCCTGATAAAAAATAGGATCTTTGAGATATAGTTGAGTAATGATTTGATTTTCTTCAGCGAGAACAGAAGGATTTTTAACAATATCGGCAGAATATCCTGAAAAGATCTTATGAAAAGCCGAGAAATAAGTTGCGAGCAAATCCCGACTCATGGAGTCATCAAAATGAAGAGATTGATACACATCATAAAGATATGATCGAACAAGCTGTGAGGCTTGGATATATGGAAGACCATATCCATAACCACGAAGACTCAAGAGGGTTTCTCGAAGCTCTGCACGAATGCGGAACAAAGGCCCATCTTGAGGAACAAAAATGGCATATGTCTGGAACCGACCCCAAAGTTCATCGGAAATATACGAAAGAAGCTGTTTATTATCACTCATTCCCTGCAATCTCGTTTTAAAGAGTTGCATACGAACATCTCCCTTAATCTGTTGTGATGTTGCATAGTAATAAATCGCATCATCAAGGTGAACAAGGGCATCATTTGCAATTCGAAGATCCTTTTTCTGAGGATCAAATGTGAGTAAAAATCGAACATCATGAATTCGATCCATAAATCCGGCAAAGGCACTATCTGGATCAGAAATGTACAATCCCCTATCTTTAATAACTTGAGCAATATGATTCAAAAGAGCATCTCGTCTCGAAGTATCTGTAACAATATTACGTTGAAACCACGTATTGTTAGCCAAAGAATCTGAAGAAATCGGACCATACTGAAACTCTTTAATTAACTTAGAATAAAGAAGTTTCTCGAGTTTTGGTTGAATTTTTGAAAGAGTGACTGTGAGACGATTCCCCTCGGTAACAAGAATACTATTAAGAATAGAGGGATTTGAAATCGGTTTTGTTAGTGGCATGTAAAATCCCAAACGAACAGGATTTTTAGCGGCATAGACATTAACTTCACCATCCTTATACGCAACATCACAGGCCCCATCCTGAGAAGAAACAACGGTACCTCCCGCAACATAAATAGAGATAGGATGAAACGAACCCTGGCTCGTCACCCACACTTCACCAGCCTGAAGAGATACATGATATCCACCATCATGATTTTCATTTTGAAAAATTTGAACAGAGGCATTTTCAGCAAGACGAAGTTCAGCACCCCCAGGGAAAGTAACGCGCACACCAGGAAGATCTTTCGATGTAATCGAATCACCGACTTGAACAATTTGAGAAGAAGAAACGTCTTGTGAAAGATCTTGATCTACCTTCTTTAAGTTCGCACTAACACCCGTATCTAAAACGAGAAGAATATCTTTCTGGTCATCAACAATATATGCCTGAACACCCGTAAACCAGCTAAGGCTAACCCAGACAAAACTAAGGCTAAAAACAGCAAGGACGAATTGATGAATAATTTTTTTCATAAATCTCTATATTATACCAAATTTCTTGGCTTTGGTCAATGCAGGTGGTTTGCCAGCAACAGCTTCAAATAGTAGAGTAAATCCACGTTTTTTACCCATTTTGAGATTATTTTCATGAAAAAAATCCTCACCCTAGCGCTAGCTTTGAGCGTTTGTATACCGAATATCGTCTTAGCTAGTTTTGTCGATGTTCAAAACGGCAGTCCGAACCAGTCGGCAATCGAATGGATGCAAGAAAAAGGAATTACTCCAGATGGATTACAAAAATTTTCACCAGACAAAGCTATTACAAAAGGTGAACTTTATGAGCTCGCATGGCGAGCAGCAGGATATTTCCCAGATAATAAAATTGAGACAAAGTCACGATTTGCACCGTATATACAAAAAGCTACAGAAACAGGAATTCTAAAATGGGAGAAGAATTTTCCTTCAGGGCAAAAAGTATCACGCGGAGATGGATTAAAAATACTTTTCGATATTATGGGAATTGGAATTACCCGAGTATACACAAAAGATGAAATTCCATTCAATGATATACGCGTAGGATCGAGATATGCTTCAATCGCAAAAACAGCAAGTGAATTTAATATTTTTGATGGAGAAAGTAATTTCAAGCCAAGAGTGAAGATGACACGCGGAGAAGCTGCTGACGCAATTTATAAAATTAGCACTCTCACTCCACAATCCACTCAAACCATCAGAATCATTCAGGCACCACCAACAACAGACAATACTCCGGTAAATAGTTTCACAAGTAATCAGAAATTTAAAATCTTGATGGATGTGTGGAATAAAATGCATGAAAAATATGTAGGTAAAGAGCCTATAAATGACGATAAATTACTGTATGGAGCAATCGATGGAATGGTAAACAAACTTGATGATCGATATACGGTTTTTCAAGAGCCAGTTGGAGCAAAATCTTTCTCAGAAGCTCTTTCGGGCGAGTTTGATGGAATTGGAATTTCGATAGATTCAATCGATAACGTCGTAAAAATTGTCAGTCCTCTCCAGGGAACTCCAGCGAGTAAGGCTGGGCTCAAGGCAAACGATACAATCCTTCAAATAGACAACCAGAGTGTCAAGGGATTGTCGCTGACAGAGGTATCAAATAGGATCAAAGGGAAAACAGGAACGAATGTTAATTTAGTTATCGAACGAGATGGTAAAAAAATAAATTACTCTATCACTCGTGAACACATTAAACTCGATGCGGTCGTAGGAGAAATGAGAGGAAGTACAGCATATATCATTGTTCGAAATTTCACTGAATCAAGTGGTAGTGACTTTGCAAAAGTTGCAAAAAAACTTCTCTTAAAAAATCCAAAATCCGTTATCGTTGATCTCCGAGATAATCCTGGCGGATATCTTGATGCGTCACTTCAAATGCTCGACATGTTTGTACCGGCAAAAACTCGACTCGCTTCATTAAAATTCTCAACTCGTTCAAACGCAGAAGACTTCTTCAATGAATCAAATGGAACCCCTGGTCGTGTTCAACTCGATTCATTCCAATCAGAAGTTATCTTTTATTCAATAGGAAGTGGTGAACTCGCCAGCCTTCCCGTAAAAGTACTTATCAATGGAGGAAGCGCATCAGCATCAGAAATTATGGCTGCGTCATTAAAAGAAAATCAGAGAGCAACACTTATCGGAGAAAAAAGTTTTGGAAAAGGTACAGTGCAAGAAATTACCGATTACACTGACGGATCACTCTATAAACAAACAATTGGAAAATGGCAGACTCCTCAGGAACATAATTTAACCGAAAATCCAATTATTCCGGATATCACCATAAAGGACAATCCAAACACAGAAGGTGACGAAGTTCTTAATTACGCACTAAAAAATTAAACGGAAGGCGTAGAAGGCGCAGCTGAGACAGATGGCTCAGGAGTGACAACCTCAGCTTCTACGGGATTTGCAGCAGTCACATCTGCGGACGTCTCCTTATTATTCTGAATTTTCTTCAAAAGTTGTTCTGGATTTGTTGTAACAATCTGATCTTCACCGTATGAAGCGATGATTTGAATAGCAGCATGCTTATTTCCAGCAAAGAAAAGACCCTGACCAACACCGCTATTAAGAAGAATATACTTCTCCCCTTCTGTGAGATTGAAAACTTTTCCAAGATAATCCATCGCAGCAGGAGCTTGTTTCAAAAGGAGCTGCATAGAAGAGTTGGTGATAATAGGTTTTCCAAATTCTGACTTAAAGAAGTCCTCAACATCTTGAGTGATAGTTGTAATGCCGAGATAGTATTTTCGAGCTCGTTTGACGAGACCAAAAAGGAACCGAGCAGAGTCGCCATGTTGCATAATTGACCATGCCTCATCGATAACGAGAATACGTCGCTTGAGTTCACGTCGAACCTGTGCCCATATATAATTAAGAATGATGTACATGGCAATTGGTCGAAGTGCCTCATCGAGATCTCGAATACAGAAGACCATAAGTCCTGTTCCAAGATTCAAGTTCGTAGGTTTATTAAAGAGACCACTGTACGTACCTGAAGTAAACTTCTGAAGACGCTGTGCAAGATTACTTGCGCCTTCCATTGTAGAGAGAAGATCATAAAGATCCTCCATGGTTGGAGGCGTAAATGTCGAAGGATCAACAATATCCATGGTAATACCCTTGAGGGCATACACATCAATAAGAGCCTTATCAAGAATTCCCTCTTCTACTGGAGTCATTTCGCCAAGCATAACCTTGAGAAGACCGATAAGCGTAATAACATTTTGACGAAGAATATCGCCAGGCTGAGTAACATCGTCAGCAAGTGGAGGTGGAAGATCAAAAGGATTAATACGTCGATCAGAATTAAGCGAAAGTCGTAAATAGGTTCCACCAAGGGTCTGCGCAAGAGCCTCATATTCATTTTCTGGATCGATAATAATAACATCTGTTCCGAGCATCATCATACGAGTAATCTCAAGCTTAACGGCATATGACTTACCAGCACCAGACTTAGCAAAGACGACCGAGTTGGCATTCTCCAACGCAAAGCGATCAAAGATAATAAGAGAATCATTGTGGCGATTAACTCCATACAAGATACCTTCATCAGATGTAAGGGTAGATGAGGTAAATGGGAAGGTCGTTGAAAGTGGTGAAGTATTCATATTTCGAACCACGTAGAGTTGATCAAGGGAAATTGGGAGCGTTGAGTTGAAACCCTGCTCCGCCTGAATCTGTGCGCGTCGTGTCATAATAAGCTTTCCACCGAGAAGACTCTCGAGCTGTTTCGCTACATTTTGAATCTTTTTCTCATCATCAGCGTAGATAGTGAAGTAAAGAGCAAACTGGAAAAACTTTTCCTGACCTCGCTGAATCTCTGTTCGAAGTTGCTCGGCATCCTCAAGGGCCGTCTCAATAGCAGGATCTCGAGTCTTTCCCTTTTCCTGATCCATATGAATAGAAGATTGCATTTGAGTCACCTTCTTTCGAAGAATCTTCATGATCGTCGCAGAATCGATTGGATAGATAAACTGAGCAATATCCATCGACACTTCAAAGTTAATGAGCGGAGACATCCAGTTCATATCCAGATAACGCGGATACGTAAAAACGTAGAATGTCTGAGCAAAAAGACCATCTACTCGAATCATGTCATATCGAATCTCCATGGATGATGGAGAAATGAGGTCTCGAATAGAAGAAAGTCCATTTTGATAAATTTTTTCCGCCTCAAGAAGTTCTCGCTTCTCCTGATCGGTAAGCTTTCCTGGAATAACAGGAGCAACGGATGCTGTAGCAGTGACGGTAGTAGAACTTGCTGTCGAATCAGCTGTTGTTGCAGAAGGCGCTGAATCAACGGGAGCTACAGCTGTTGTCCCTGCCATCTGTTGTTTTCGTTTTTGAAGAAACTGAAGATTATTTAAAAAACCTGTTTTAAAAGCATCGAACATACCTCGCTTCGCTTCCGCTTGCTCGGTAGCAGGAGCAGGAACAGTGCTTTCTGTTTGAGTAGTACCTTCTGTTTGAGTAGCACCTTCTACTGAAGGAGAACTTTCAGAAACTGGAGCTGGAGCAACGCCGACAGAATTCATCCACGTAGGAACATCTGGAGTTACTTCAGGAGTTGTCTCAGAAGTTGTTGCCTGAACCGGCTCAGATGAAGAACTTGGTTCGACTGAAGGTGTAACTGAAGTTAAAGTTGTATCTTGGTCTGCCATTTCGGTTTATGTTTATATATCGGATCATTATAGCACAATAAGCAATAAATCACAAGACAGCCAAAGTGGGAAAAACAGCTTCCCAGGAAATCAAGAAAATCACTACCAGACCATCATTATCCCCTAGTCAGCATTCAGACCTTGTGCTAAAGTAACGCAGGTATTTTTCGAAACCCCATAAAATGGCAGACAAATCAAAAAAATCGGACAAACAAGATCCAAAAAACGATAGTGCAGAACAGCAAATAATCTCAACAGATCGAGAATCTGTCAAGAAGGAAATTTCAACAGAAATGGAGCAAAGCTATCTAGATTACGCGATGAGCGTCATCGTTTCACGTGCTTTGCCTGATGTTCGAGATGGCCTCAAGCCAGTTCATCGAAGAATTCTCTTTGCAATGCATGAGCTTGGACTTGGAGCAGGATCTTCTTTCCGAAAATCAGCCTTGATCGTCGGTGAGGTGCTCGGTAAATATCATCCACATGGAGACAGCTCAGTATACGAAGCACTGGTTCGTATGGCGCAGGACTTTTCCATGAGATATCCATTGGTACGCGGTCAGGGTAACTTCGGTTCGATCGATGGTGATGGAGCTGCTGCTATGCGTTATACAGAATCAAAGATGGAGAAGGTTACAGAAGAAATTCTCTCAGATATTGAAAAGGACACCATTGAATGGCAACCAAACTATGATGGACGATTGAAGGAACCACGAGTTATGCCAACTAAAATTCCACAGCTTCTCCTAAACGGTTCAACGGGTATTGCCGTAGGTATGGCAACGTCTATTCCACCACACAATCTTGGTGAAGTTGTTGACGCGATTGTTCATGTTGCAGACAACCCAGAGGCAACGATCGATGATCTCATGCAATTCATCAAAGGACCTGACTTCCCTACTGGAGGTCTCGTATATGACATTAATGCAATTAAGACGGCATATGCTACAGGACGCGGAGGTATGGTTATGCGAGCCGTTGCAGACATCGAAGAGCGAAAAGGTGGAAAATTTGCCATCGTTATTAGCGAAATTCCATATCAGGTAAACAAGAAGACACTCGTTGAAAAAATCGCAGACCTCGTCCGAGAAAAGAAAATTATCGGAATTAGTGATCTTCGTGATGAATCAAATCGAGAAGGTATTCGTGTCGTTATCGAGCTTAAAAAAGACTCATATCCGAAGAAGATTTTGAACCAATTATTCAAACTCACACCAATGCAAACATCGTTCAATATGAACATGATTGCACTTGTTGATTCAATTCAGCCACGTCTTCTCGACCTTAAACAGGTTCTCCTCGAGTTCATCAAACACCGAAAGGAAGTTATTACTCGAAGAACACAGTTTGACCTCCGTGTTGCACAAGATCGTGTTCATATCTTAGAGGGTTTGAAAATTGCTCTCGACAACATCGATGCTGTCATTGCGACAATCCGAGGATCTGACACAAAAGAAGAGGCACACGAGTTACTCATGAAGAAGTTCAAGCTCAGTGACCGTCAATCAAAGGCTATTCTTGAAATGCGTCTTCAAACACTTGCCGGACTCGAACGAAAGAAGATTGAAGATGAATACAAACAATTACTGGCTCTCATCGAAGAACTCGAAGCAATTCTCCGAGATGAGAAAAAGGTTATCAAGATAATGAAGAAAGAGCTCGGTGAGGTAAAGGAAAAGTACGCATCAGAACGTAAGACAAAGATCATCAGTGAGGCGGTTGGACAAATTTCTCAAAAAGATACGATTCCAAACGAACCAATGATTGTTGTTCTCACGCAAGAAAATTATATTAAGCGAATGCCACCTTCAACTTTCCGCGCACAAAACAGAGGAGGTAAGGGTATTATTGGAGCTACCACAAAAGAAGAAGATGAAATCAAGATTGTTCGAAGTGCAATGACTCATGATGAGATTATGCTCTTCACAAACACGGGTCGCGTCTTCAAGATCCCGGTATACGACATCCCGGTTGCATCACGAACAGCTCGCGGACAGGCAATTGTCAATCTTCTCCAGCTCAAAGACAGCGAGTTCATTACTGCCATGTTCGCTGCAGGATCAAATATGAAAGGAGAATACCTCTTCATGGCAACAAAGAAGGGACACGTTAAAAAGACAGAGCTCAAAGACTTCACTAACGTTCGAAAAACAGGAATGATCGCAATCAAACTACGAGAAGATGACTCTCTTGAATGGGTTCGAGAAAGCAATAAGGGACAGGAGGCAGTTATCATTACACGAAATGGTAAATCAATTCGATTCAACGAAAGTGATGTTCGTCCTATGGGTCGCGCATCTATGGGTGTACGAGGAATTTCACTCAAGGACAATGACCGAGTTGTTGAAATGGATGTTATTCAAAATCCAAAAACAGCAGAACTCTTGGTAGTCATGGAAAACGGCTTAGGAAAGTCAACAACTATGGAAGATTACCGACTCCAAAAACGCGGCGGATCAGGCGTAAAGACAGCAAATGTTACAGAGAGAACCGGACATATTATCGGCGCACGTGTCATCAACGAAGATACAAACGAAGACCTTCTTTTAATTTCAAAAGCGGGACAAGTAATTCGTCTCAATCTCAAACAAGTTCCATCAAAGGGACGTGCAACGCAGGGTGTATACCTCATGCGAATGGATGAGAAAGATATGGTAGCGTCAATGTCTACGCTCTACGCAGAAACTCCGGAAGAAGCAGAAACAGCAGAGGCAACAGAACAACAGACAGAACTCGCATAAAAAATAAATCAGTGCTAAAATAAGCACATGAAGTTACGTGCAAGTTCACTTATTCTCGTCATTATCAGCTCATTGACACTTCCATTCACTGCACTTGCAGCGACAGGAGATCTTGAGCTTGTTCCTGGGAGTGTACAATTTTCAAATCCTCATCTTTCTGAAGGAAGAAAAACGCGAATCTACGCAACCGTAAAAAACAACAGTAACGATGATCTTTATGGAGTTGTTAGATTTGTAGACACGGTAGGACCAAGACAAATCGGAACAGATCAACCGATCTCGGCATTTAGTCGAAGAACTGATGATATATTCGTAGACTGGATTCCATCTGCAGGCGAACATGACATTAAGGTGCAGATTATTCCTTGGCAAAACGGAGACAACGCAGGTAATAACACAACTGTTGTTCACGTTAGCGTTATTGCAGATCTAGATGGCGATGGAATTTCCGACAGCGAAGATGCTGATGTAGATGGAGATGGAGTTGGAAACAATACAGATGCTTTTCCAAGAAATCCGAAAGAATCTATCGATACTGATGGAGATGGAGTTGGAAACAATACAGACAATGATGATGACAATGACGGAGTGATCGATACTGAAGATGCCTTCCCTCTCGATCCAAAAGAGTCAAAAGATACGGATCATGATGGCATTGGAGACAATGCGGATACAGATATCGATGGTGATGGAATTGTAAACGAACAAGACTCATTTCCAAAAAATATAGCCCCAATTATCAATGAGATAAACGTTCCTTTTATAGCAAAGGTTGGAGAAATTATTCACCTTGATGCTTCATCCAGCATTGATCCTGACAGTAAAATTGAGAAAGTAAGTTGGATCGTAGATGGGAAAAAGGTTTACAAAGGTATTGTGGCAGATATTACAATAGAGTCAGCAGGATCCCATGAAGTTGAGTTGCAAATAACGGACAATAGCGGGGAAACAAAAACGAAGAACTTTAGTCTATATGGAACAGCTTCAGTTCTCTTGACACAAGGAGGAATTTTGGCTGCCGCAATTGCTCTTGCGCTTTTGGGCATCTTTTATTATATTACCAGGGCTTCAAAAAGGCGTGCAAAGCAGCATAAAGCCGAACATCACGAGTAAATGAAGCTGAAATAACTACATTTTTCTTATCGCAATACTATGAAAACAGGCGTTCACCCAACATACTACTCAGAAATGACTATTTCCTGCGCTTGCGGAAATACTATTGTTACTGGCTCTACAAAAAAAGAGATGAAAACTGAACTTTGCTCAGCTTGCCACCCATATTATACAGGTAAACAACGTCTCGTTGATGCTGCTGGTCGTGTTGAGAAATTCCGAGCTCGACAGAAGGTTTCCGACGACAAAAAAGCTGCAACCAAGACGAAGAAGTCAAAGGGAGCTACAGAAGAAGAAAAGGCAGAATAAAGCTGATTTTTGCTTACAACCATTCTATAACCGTTTCGACCAATGGCTGGTAACAGCATAGGCACGGTCTTTAAAGTCACCACATGGGGAGAGTCTCACGGACCTGCTCTCGGTGTTGTTGTGGATGGCTGTCCGGCAGGAATAACAATTGGAATTGAGGAAATTCAGGAAGAAGTTAACGCAAGGAAACCACGCACAGAAAGCGGAGGAACGGACAGGAAGGAGGAAGATGTTGTTGAAATATTGTCAGGAATTTTCGAAGGAAAGACGACGGGAATGCCTATTTCAATAATCGTAAAGAATAAAAACCATAAATCAGAGGATTATGGGGATATTAAGAATCTATATCGGCCCGGCCACGCCGATTACGCATATGACGTAAAATACGGATTCCGAGACTATCGTGGCGGGGGCCGGGCCTCCGGACGCGAGACGGTGTCTCGCGTCATTGCAGGCGCTATCGCCAAGAAGATTCTTGCCTCATTTGCTCCAACCTGCGTAATTATTGGACATACTGTTCAAATTGGAGAAATAAAGACATCAAAGACCAACCTGATCACGCTCAACCCGAAGACCATCACATCCTCTCCCCTACGCTGCATCGACCCAGAAGCCACTGAAAAGATGCTCGCACTTATCGAGAAAGCAAAAAACGAGGGCGATTCACTAGGTGGAATAATAGAGATGCAGATTCAAAATCCTCCACAGGGACTCGGAGAACCTGTCTTCGACAAGCTCAATGCAGATCTCGCAAAAGCTATCTTTTCAATTCCGGCCATTAAAGGGATCTCGTTCGGTGAAGGATTTCATGCTGCAACCATGCGTGGATCGGAACACAATGACAATTACAAAATAGAAAATGGGAAAATTGCCACCGTAACCAATCATGCAGGTGGTATACTTGGAGGGATTTCAACTGGCGAAGAAATCAACATACACATAGCTATTAAGCCACCATCAAGTATCAGTAAAAAACAAGAAACGGTAGGGACAGACAAACAATCAGCCACGATAGAAATCAAAGGTCGTCATGATGTATGTATTGTGCCAAGGGTAATTCCAATAGCAGAAAGTATGATAGCAATTACTCTCGTCGATCATCTTCTCAGGCAACGAGCAAGTCAGAATATCCTCACGTAAAACATGCAAAAACTCATTCAATTTTTTAAGGAGAAAGAGGCCGATATACAAAGATGGCTCGAAACATATAGAGAACCTCTAACGGATCCAATGTATGCTTCTGTTGATCTTCGAAATGCGGGATTTAAAATAAGTCCTGTTGATACCAATATTTTTCCAGGAGGATGGAATAATATCTGTCCAAAATCACGAAGAGACGCGACAGAAAGGATCAAGGATTATATATATCGATGTCATCCAGGAACTAAAAAAGTTCTCATCCTTCCAGAGCATCACACTCGAAATACATACTACCTGTCAAACATCTCAAAACTTCATGAAATTATTGAACGAGCAGGATTTGAGGTCAAAATCGGAAATTTCAACCCAGAAAATACGGAAGAAACACTCGAACTCGAAACATCCGAAAGTGAAAAAATAACGGAGTACAAAGTTACAAGAAAAGATGACCTTCTCATGATTAATGATTGGGAGGCAGATGTATACATTCTCAATAACGATCTTTCAGGAGGAATTCCTGAAATACTTCAGGGTCTTAAAAAACCACTTATCCCAACACCAACTGGCGGATGGCACACTCGAATCAAAAGCGAACACTTTCATTATTACCAAATTTTAATCACGATGTTCGCCGAAGAGTTCAAGATTGATCCATGGCTTATCAATCCATACTTCGATCATGTAGAAGATGTTGATTTTTCATCAGAAGAAAGCCTAAAAATGATCGCAGGGAAAGTTGACACACTCATTGAGAAAATTGATAAAAAATATAAAGAATATGGAATTCCGGACAAACCTTTTGTATTTATCAAAAATGAATCAGGTACATATGGTATGGGGGTAACCACTGTCGAAAGCGGTAAAGACGTTATTGCCTTCAATCGTGATGAGCGAAAAAAAATGAGCACCGGAAAAGACAAAGTAAAGATCACTAAAGTCATTCTTCAAGAAGGAATTCCAACAGTTGAAAAACTTGAAGGCCATATTGCAGAACCAGTTTTATACATGGTAGACAGCCACATCGTAGGAGGATTTTTTAGAATTCATAGCGAGAAAACAGATCGAGAAAATCTCAACTCTCCCGGAATGACATTTACAAAAATGTGCATGCACGACCTTCGAAGTTATACGAACTCCTTCAACTCAAGCATAAACGCTTCAGATATGATTCCAATGTACAAGGTCATTGCAGAACTCGCATCGATTGCAACCGGATACGAACTTATTGGATTACAAATCAACAAATCAGTATCATAAACTATCACTATGAAAACAACTCGAAAATTAAAAATTGGATTTATTGCGAATGCGATCGAGCAGATGGATTTAGATTCAGAATCACTATCCTTTGATTCGACATGGCAACTTATGGAGTTTGGAAAAAAGAAACACAAAATAAAATACATTCTTGATACTTCAATCCAATCAGAATCAGGAAAAGTAACAGGATTAACGTACGAAATAACCAGTCTAAAAGCCAAAGAAAAGATCATCAATGAAAAACGGGAGAACCTCTGTGATTTTGATATTCTCATCATTCGTCGAGATCCACCATTCAATCAAGCTTACCTCGCAATGGTCCAGATATTATCAACCATCGAAGACAAAGTAACAATCATCAATCGTCCAAGCGCGCTCGCAAAATACAACGAAAAAATCAACGTTGTGCTTTTTCCTGAATATGCGCCAAAAAATCTCGTAACATGCTCTATGTCAGAAATTAAAAATTTCACACATAGACAAAGAAATGGGGTCATTCTCAAAGGGCTCGACAACAAAGGTGGATCGAATATTTTTATGCTAAAACCAAATGATGCAAATGCCAACGAAATCATACATCAGATGACACATGAAGGAACATCATACGTTATGTGTCAAGAATTACTCGAAATCAAAAAAACGGGAGACAAGAGAATTACCGTCATCAACGGAAAAGTAATGGGGGGATTCCTGAGACATCCTACAAAAGGTGACTTTCGTGGAAATATCGGAAAAGGAGCAACTGCTATCCCAGCTCAAGCTACAGCCAAAGAAGAGATTATGGCAAAAAAAATTGGTGAGCTTCTTTTGAGCCAAGGAATATCTATTGTTGGAATCGATATTATTGATGGAAAAGTAACTGAAATTAATATTACCTCCCCTCTCGTGTCAAAAAAATTTACACCAAAAATAGAAACCGCATTTTACGAATATATTGAACAACTATGTCAGCGCTTATAAAAAAATATTACTCAATAGCCAAAACTGGTTTTCAGCAAGGAATGGAACATCGTGTTGATTTCTTCATAGGAATCATTGGATGGTCAACAAGAATCATGATTTCCGCATTCCTATTCATGGCAGTTTTTCAAAACAGGGCATCAATCGGAAGTTACAATTTCAGCGACACAATGCTGTATTTTCTCGTCGTTCAGATTATTATGACATTTAGTTTTGTACGAGTTGAATTTAATATTTGTAATGACATCCAAACGGGAAATTTTTCAAACTACCTTGTAAAACCAATTTCATATCTCGGCTATCAAATCTCATCCGAACTCGGAAGAAATTTCGTGCGATCATTTTTTGGAGTCGGAATTTTTGGAACAGCGATTCTTATCTATCGACCAGAATTTTATCTTCATCTCCCGTATCTACAAACTCCATTAATCTTTCTTTCGATCATCTTTTCATTTTTCATATCAACCTTTCTGACAACAAGTATTGCACTTCTGAGTTTTTGGCTTATTAGTGCACATCGAGTGATATATATGTTTTTTGCCATTCAATCAATTTTCTCGGGAATGATGATCCCAATTCAATTTTTTCCAGAGCAATTTCAGCACATTCTCAGCTACACACCATTTCCATATATTTTCTATTATCCCGCACAGATGATCATTCATCCAGGAACAACGGGAGACATTTTTCATATCTTAAGCACACAAGTAATTATAATTTTCATCGAATTCATGGTCATCAATGCCATGCTTACAATAGGAATGAAAAAATACGAAGCAACAGGAAGATAAACCAAACACCATGATTCACAATCTCCAAGTATTCTTTACGCTCATTACCTTCAACATTAAGGTAACACTCGCCTATCGAGCAAGTCTCATAATATCGCTTATGCTCAACGTATTATGGGTTATATCCTTTGTTATATTTATTGAAGTTATTTTCAAAAACGTCGCAACGCTTGGTGGTGTAAGCAAGGGTGAAACACTCCTTATCATGGCATTCTATTATCTCTTCACAAACATATCTGACATTTTTTACAGAGACAGTTTTGAGCAGTTCGGAGAAAAAATGCGAACAGGATATATTGATATGTGGCTAACAAAACCAGCATCAAGCCGTATGCTCATGTTCATGTCAAACATGAGATTTGATTACATCACGGCGATCGCTGTAACAGTAGCACTCTTTGCATACGCATTTAAAACGCTCAATGCAGCTCCAAATATTTACCCCCTTCTCTTCGGAATCGGAATAAGTTTAGTGGGACACATTATTTTCTTTTCAGTTCTATCTATACTTGCGACACTCAGTTTTTGGCTAGAAAAAACAGATACACTCAATATGGTTGCG
>JBBIGU010000017.1:0-24719 GCA_037447365.1 Candidatus Peregrinibacteria bacterium
TATGACATCAATTATAGAAGTAAAACATCTCGTTAAAAAATATTCATTCTACAAAAAAGAACCTGGGCTCATCGGCTCAATCAAAAGTCTTTTCCGACGAGAAAAGCTTTATGTAGAGGCAGTAAAAGGAATTAATTTTAGCATTAAGCCTGGTGAGTTTATTGGATTTGTCGGACCAAATGGTGCGGGTAAAACAACGACACTCAAAATGCTTTCGGGAATTCTCTATCCAACAAGTGGCGAAATTCAAGTGTTGGGATACAAACCATTCGAGCGAAAATCAGAATTTCAAAAACAGTTTTCTCTCGTGATGGGACAAAAAAATCAGCTCTGGTGGGATCTTCCTGCGATGGAGAGTTTTCTTCTCAACAAAGCAATTTACGAAATTCCAGATGATATCTTCAAAAAAAATCTCGACGAGTTATCAGAACTTCTCGATATAAAAGACTTTCTTGATGTTCAGGTTCGCAAACTCTCGCTCGGTCAACGTATGAAGTGTGAACTCATTGCAGCCCTTCTTCATGGTCCAAAAGTTCTCTTTCTTGATGAACCAACGATCGGTCTCGATGTCGTCTCGCAAAATGCCATAAGAGAGTTTCTCAAAAAATACAACAAAGAAAAAGGTGCAACCATTATTCTCACATCGCACTATATGCAGGATATTCGTCGTTTATGCGATCGTGTCGTCATTATCGATCACGGAACATTGCTTTATGATGGAACATACGACGCGCTTCACACGCAATACTCCGACTCAAAAACACTTGAATTCAAAAATTTGTAAAACTTATCAGTCAAAAAGAAAATACCTATACTATCGATGTACCTCGTGAAAAAACCGCAGAAGTAACGGGAAAAATACTCGAGACATTTAATGTTGACGATATCGCTATTCACGAACGAGATATTGAGGAAATTATCGAAGAAATTTTCACAGATAAAAAAATTCGAGAATAAAAATATTATTTGGACATCCATATCACCATGTTTCAAGTCGTTAAAAAACAGAAAGGATCGGGGGCGCGCACAGGAATACTCACAACCCCGCACGGACAAGTTCACACGCCTGCATTTATGCCGGTTGGAACGAAAGGAACCGTAAAAGGAGTACAACCAGAAGAGCTTGCTGATATGGGCGCTGAAATTATTCTTGGAAACACATATCACCTCCATTTAAGGCCAGGCGAACAGCTCATCAAAGATATGGGCGGACTTCAGAAATGGACCAATTGGAACAAACCAATGCTCACCGACTCAGGCGGATTTCAGGTCTTTTCTCTTGGATCAGGAAAAGATTACAGCGGAACTGAAGAGAAAAAAACACAGGTGAAAATTACAGAAGATGGTGTTGAATTTAGGTCGCACTTAGATGGAACGAAGCACTTT
This sequence comes from Candidatus Peregrinibacteria bacterium, assembly GCA_037447365.1. GTDB lineage: Bacteria > Patescibacteriota > Gracilibacteria > UBA1369 > UBA12463 > CALREA01. Next base: position 1,387 of record JBBIGU010000017.1, read on the forward strand.
TTCTCACCGAAAATCGCGATGCAAATTCAAGCCGACCTCGGAGCTGATGTTATCATGGCTTTTGACGAGTGTGCCCCAGGAACATCTGACAAAGAATATGCACGAAAAGCTATGGATCGAACACATGCCTGGGCTGTTGAGTGCAAACTCGCCCATGAAAAAATTCAAAAAGAACGACCGCCAGAAGCTCAACAAATGCTCTTCCCTATTATCCAAGGAGTAGTGTACGACGACCTTCGAATCGAGTCCGCAAAGTTCATGGCCGAACTGAATATGCCAGGAGTTGCTATTGGCGGACTTTCCGTTGGAGAGTCGAAAGAGCAGATGTATCACACGCTCGACATTCTCTATCCCCATCTTCCAGAAGACAAACCGCACTACCTCATGGGCGTCGGTACACCGGAGGACATTTTCGAAGCAATCGATCGTGGGGTCGATATGTTTGATTGCGTTCTCCCAACTCGTCTTGCACGTCATGGAACATTTTGGACAAACCTAGGTCGATTTCATATCAAGCATGTTCAATACAAAAAATCCGCCCTTCCACTTGACCCAACATGCAAGTGCTACACCTGCCGGAATTACTCAGCAAGCTATCTCCGTCATATTTTCACTGAAGGCGAAATTCTCGGCCTCTCGCTCCTCTCTATTCACAACCTTCACTTTTTGCTAGACTTAACCGCGAAGATCCGCAACCACATCAATGCAGGAACCTTCCTGGCATTCAAAGCGCAGTTCCTCAGTCAGTTCGTCATTCCAGGAACCGGCGAAGAAAATTCAGATGAGTAGTATGACACGCAGTATCATTAGACAAGTAACTCCCCTACTATGATTGCCTACCTCAACGGAATCCTTCAGAAAAAACTCGAAAAGAAAATTATTCTCAACGTAAATAATGTCGGTTACCTTGTGACCGTTCCAGCAACGATGCTTTTCACGCTGGAAGAAGGTCAAAAGATCGAACTCTACATTCACACGGCCGTTCGCGAAGATGACATTAGTCTTTATGGATTACCATCTGCCGAGTCAATCAAGTTTTTCAATCAACTCATCTCTGTTCAGGGCATCGGTCCAAAGATGGCCACCGATATGATGTCTCTCCCAACTGACAATATCAAAAATGCCATCGTCAATGGTGACACTGCAACCCTCACAAGTATTCCTGGCGTGGGCAAAAAAATCGCCGAACGTCTCATTACTGAACTCAAAGATAAGATTGAAATGGTCTCAACTGGCACATTCCCGCAACACACAAAAGGCTCACTCAAGCGAGAAAACGAAGAAGCTGTCGACGCCCTCATCGGTCTCGGCTACCAACGAAACGAAGTCATCCGAAAACTCAAAGACATGCCAGAGAAGATTCAGAAGACAGAAGATATTGTTCGATATTTTTTACAAGGCGCGTAATTTTAGCTTCAACAAAAGAAAAAAACCTGAGTCTGTTTGACGAAAAATCAAAAAACAGTAGAATCAGCGCTACTATAAAAATGAAATGGAACATAGCGCATCTACCAGTATCGATCTAAAAGCAGAACGACCAAAAAATGCAATAAAAATTGTTGCTCAAGCAATTAAAAAATTTCTAGAATACTTGCGAAAAAAATACAGCAAGAATGACATTAAATTTCTTGAAGAAGAACAGGCTACAGCGTCAGAGGCTATAAGTTTTGGACAAGAGGGTGTTATAGTATTTTCGAGAAAAAGCGCTGGAATTACATCAAGGGGCACAAGAAAAAACAATCAAGATGGCATTGTAATAGGAAAAAATTTTATAGCACTTGCGGATGGAGTGGGAGGAGCTCCAGACGGAGAAAAATGTTCAGGATATGCTCTTGAAGCAGTAATGCAGGAGCTAGAAGGAGGAAAAGAAACAAAATCAATAAACGTACTAGATGAAACAGTCAAATCTTTAAAAAGACAGGCCGATGAAGGAAAAATCGATAAACATTCAGGAACAACACTCGCAATCGTACAAATTAAAAATATCGAAGAAAAAGTAGTGATTGACGGAGTGCATACTGGAGATTCACAAGTATTAATTATTGATCGCAAAAATAAAAAAGTGATCTACGAATCAAGTGAGCAGACAGAAAAAGGCATGAAAAATAAAATTCCACCATCAGACTCACCTCAAAAATACGAAGGAAACTCATATGGAGATGAAGACTATCTCGTAGGTGGTATTGACGCAGAAACAGGTATAAGCAAATACACAAAACCAGAAACAATAGACATCAAGGGAGAAAAAGGAGAAATAGTCATAGTATTAAATTGCGACGGTATATCGAAACTTGTAAGCCCAGAGGAGATATGTGACATTGTCTGTAATAGACGAAAAACACCCGAACAAATGGTAAGAGCTATTGAACAAATGGCCATTCAGCGACACATGTCACATGAAATACAAGTAAAGGTTAATGGGGTTATGCATCAAGTTAAAAGAGAACTAGCAGTAAGGGACAACACCTCTTGCGTTGTTATGTTGGCATAAGGGGGCTATAATAGAAATCTCAACTAACAAACACGTTTTCATGTACCGAACCAAAAAACTCGCACCCATTTTCAAAGAAGAAAAAGTCGATGCCATTCTTATTCAGAATCTTTTCAATATTCGATATCTTACGGGATTCACAGGAACAACGGCATTTATTATTGTAACGCCAAAAAAACACTTCTTCTTCACTGACTTTCGATACAGAGGCTACGTTGAAAAAAATCTCCCGCCACATTTCATATATGTTGACACTTCAACACTGAAAGGCACGGGTTTCGCGGAGTTCCTGAAAAAAGAGAAGATCAAAAAACTCGGATTCGAAACGGAGCATATGCATGTTAATCAGTACATTAGCTGGGGAAAGAAGCTCAAGGGCGTGGCGCTCAAACCGATCAGCAATATCGACTCAGTACTCCGTATCAGCAAGACTGACGAAGAGATCGACAAGATTATTCACGCGCAACGTTGCGCCGAAGACGCTCTCAAAAAAATCGTCAAAAAACTCAAGCCTGGAAAAACTGAACGGCAAGTCGCAGACGAAATCGAAATGGCGGCATTCGATTATAGCGACGGATTTGAATCGCGAATTTCATTCAAAGCGATCGTTGGATTTGGTCCAAATAGCGCTATTCCTCATCATCAAAATACCGACAAAGAATTCAAAAAAGGTGACATTGTTTTAATCGACATGGGCTTCATTTACGGCGGATACTGCTCCGACATGACACGAACATTCTTCACCAAAAAACCAACCGAGTTCGAGGCAAAAATTTACAACAAAGTTCTCGAGGCCCAAGAAGCCGCTATTAAACACATGAAAATCGGCAACACCGGTGGAGATTGTGACAAGATCGCACGCAACATCATCGCAAAAGCCGGTTACGAAAAAAACTTCGGCCACTCTCTCGGCCACGGCATCGGACTCGAAGTCCACGAATCCCCAAACGTCGGACCAGGCTCAAAAGACAAACTCATCGAACGCTGCGTCATCACCTCAGAGCCAGGCATCTATCTCGATGGCCAGTTCGGCGTCCGTATCGAAGATATGATTTTCATCACCAAAAAGGGCCCAGTAAACCTAGCAGTCTATCCGAAGAAGTTAAGTGCGGTAACGATTCAGCTCAAATAGAAAACCTAACGATGCAGGACAACCTGAGCCAAAGCAATCATATTATCCATAGACATCGGTAATAGATCGTCACTAAAAGAGCCTGATGGTATATTATTAATATAAACAATATATCCATCTCCTATAAACTCTATCCTCATCAAAGAGCCACTTACAGGAAAGGTACCAGTAAGAACTTCATATACTGGCACATATTGATCTATGTGAGCCTCAACGTAACTAAAAAGATCATTAATAATATCATCTGTTGATCGAGGTTTTCCGCGTTCATCAAAACGAGAAATACCTGTTCCCTTAGATCCCTTAAACAATTTGTCAGAATTCAAAACAATAATGTTTGTGGGTGAAAATCTGATAAAATCAAATGAGTCATCGCGCGAAGAATTTGGCTTAGGATTAAGCGATGTAGAACGACCCTTGCGGATTTTAAAAGGTCTTACGGAGACTGATTTTGAGAAAGATGGACGAGACGAAACGGTCCGAGATGACAATTCAGCAGGCTGTTCAAGCTTAGGCTCCGGAAGATCAACGCTTATCTGAAGAGAAATATCTCCAGGAAGTTTACCAAGTTCATTTGGAGAAACTCGACTGGCAACAAGGGGAACTTCACGTACGGCTTGAATAAAAGCAGCAACCGTCTGTGAAAGTTGTCCTGGCTGGTAAGGAGTATTAAGCATCTTTCCGACAAGTGTTGTAAGGCTCGGTATTAATTTTGAATTATCAATATTCGTAATAGCCGTTCGAACTTTAACTATTTCTGCATCATTGCGAGCAATATCTCGATCGATATCACGACGTATTGGATCGTTAACATGATTATCTCCAGGCGGTACAGACGCTCTTCTCGTAGCAAGTCGCAACTTATCAGCCTCAAGAGCCTGAAGTTGAGCAACATAAGCAACTCGCTTATTAGCATCTTCATCGGTTAACCGGCGAATTCGCTCAATAATCTGAAGAAGTCGTAGTGCATTACGAGGTTCAGCATTTCCAGGTACAGCTTGTCGATCAAAACCCAAAGAAACTTCAGCAAGAGAACCACTCAAGGTAGTGACTCGCGCAGCACCCATATTCATAAGAGCAGATCCAACTTGATCAAGAGCATCGCGCAAAAAATCCTCAAGAGGAAAGCGCTGGGGACCAATAAGAGGAACTCGCTGAGGACTACCGGGAACATTTAATTCTGCGAACGACTGAACCAACATTATCTGCAAAGCCTTCCATGCATCAACTGCCTGAGCAATCAACTCAGTTTCGAGGCGATCTTGAACGTGAGCAGAGATATCACCAACTTTACGCTTCACATCATCAGGAACGACAAGAGAAACATGAGAACGACTCGCTAAAGTATCTGTTTGGGAAGCGGCATCAATTGCCGCATGTGTCACAGCAGGAGCTGGTGACCGAGCAGCTGCATCTGATGAAGCTATCGAAGCACCAAGTGTAGAAGGATGGAAAGACTCTGAATTATCACGATCGAGGGATGATCCCATAAGATAAAAATGAAAGGGTGTGATTCTACATGTATTTATAAAAATAGCAAGCTTTAGAGGATTTTTAAGGCCAAACAAAGCCAAAATATCCTCTCTTGCCCGAGACGATTGAAGCTGGTAGAGTAACGACGCATGGCAAAAATAGCGGTCATATTATTTCCGGGAAGCAATTGCGAACTAGAGGCACTGAGGGCGTGCCGACGAGTCGGCATGGAAAGCCAGCTCATTCGATGGAATGAAGAAAACACTCAACTCGATCAATTTGATGGATTTATTCTTCCGGGGGGTTTCTCGTACGAAGATCGCGGACGAAGTGGAATTATCGCCTCCAAAGATCCTATCTTTAGCCGAATTCTCACAGAAGCCAACAAGGGTAAACCATTGATCGGAATTTGTAACGGGGCCCAGATGCTCGTCGAACTTGGAGTAATTCCAGGAGTGACAACACGTAAACTTGATATGGCATTGGCATGGAATGAACGAATTAAAAACGGTGAGATTCTCGGAACAGGATTTTATAATGATTGGATTTATATCACACAAAGCGTCACCCCAGGACGTACCGCATTCAACAATTTTGCAAAAGGAACGACAATTAAGATTCCGATTGCTCATGGAGAAGGTCGATACACAACGCAAATTCCAGAACTTCTCGATGCGATGATTGCGCAAGAACAGACTGTTTTTCGATACAGTGATGCGAGTGGAAACTGCATCAATGAGTTTCCGGTAAATCCAAACAATGCTGTTTACAATCTCGCGGGAGTTTGTAATCTCGAGGGAAATATTATGGCACTCATGCCGCATCCAGAGCGCACAGAAGTTGGTGATCCAATTTTTGATTCGATGCGAAAATACATTGAAGACAAAAAATCATTCGTCGTAAAAGCAAAGACAACAGAAACCGTGTGGAATGAAAAACCCGTAGAAAAGTTCAATGAAATTGCAGATTACACATTTATGATTTCTTTAATTATCACAGATAATGAAGAACGAACCATTGAACAGGCATTTCACCAAGTTGGTTTCGAAGATTTAAAATTAAAAAAATCAATCTACGTAGGAGTAAATGTAGACAAAATTCCTGCTGGCGTTGATGCGGAAAAATCGCTTCTGGAAACTATTATTCGAAGTAACGAAATTATGAACGCAAACAAAGAAATGGTCACTATTACGACAAAAGATGGACGAGCATTTACATACGACAATGGAAAAGGAATTATACCTACTGCTACGGGGACTGCACAGACAACAGAAGGCGCTAATCTTCTCGTTCTCGATCCTGACAACTACACAGGAAAAAGTATCGCAGGATCACTAAAGAAACGCTATCCGGGACTTGGAATTGCAAGTGTTCGAAGAGGAGTAAATTGGAATATTAAAAGCGATAGATCTCTTGAGGAGATAGTAGATGTTCACTTATTGCACAATCCTCATTCGGCAGAGGTAAAAACATTCTAATCTTTAAGTTTTAGGTCAGCCTGTACGTCAGTTAACGATTAAGTATATGTGTGGAATTTTTGGATATTTTGGACCAAAAAAAACAGCAACGAACATAGTTGTTGAAGGTTTAAAGAAGCTCGAATATCGAGGATATGACTCATGGGGTGTTGCGTACAAAACAAAAGACGACATTATTATTCAGAAGCGGGTTGGAAAAATTGGAGAAGCGCAAGTTGCACTTGGAGAAATCGAAGATGCACAAGAACATATTTCTATTGGACATTCTCGTTGGGCTACGCATGGTGGCGTAACGGATGCGAACGCACACCCACACACAAGCGAGAATCGAGATGTAGTTCTTGCACACAATGGTATTTTTGAAAATTATGCAGAGCTCAAAGAAGAGCTTTTAAGGAAAGGTCACGTCTTTACATCAGAAACAGACTCGGAAGTTTTAGCACACCTCATCGAAGATGGAATGAAGAAAGACGATTTCGTAACAGCAACAAAAGATGCATTCAAATTGGTCGAAGGTCGCTACGCTACCCTTATTATATGTAAGAGTGAAAACAAGATGATCGCGGCTCGCCGAGGCTCGCCGCTCATCATCGGCGTTGGAAAGTCACCTAATGAGTTCTTCGTCGCCTCCGATATTCCCGCATTTCTCAATCACACAAATCAAGTTCAATATCTCGATGACAACGAGATGGTTGTCATCGATTCAAGTGGAGCGAGTTACGCAAGCCTCGAAACCGACAAGCCAATCCAAAAACGAACGATCGAAATTACATGGACCGAACAGGCCGCCGAAAAGGGTGATTTCAAACACTTCATGATGAAAGAAATCATGGAACAAAAAGACACGCTCTATCGTGCCATTAATCAAGAACCAAAACTTATCGAGCATGTAGCTGAAGCCATAAAAAACGCATTCGGAACATACCTCATCGGATGCGGAACCGCAGGAAAAGTCTGCATGACTGCTGAATATATGTTCTCATCTATTGCAAAAAAACACGTCAATACGGCATTTGGATCAGAGTTTGCAAACTTCCATCATTTTTTAACTGATCGATCACTCGTCATCGCCGTATCACAATCTGGAGAAACTGCGGATACGCTCGAGGCACTCGAAATTGCCAAAAGCAAAGGTGCCAAAATCATCTCAATTGTAAATGTCGAGACATCCACGATGGCACGTATATCTGACATTGTTTTACCAATCAAGGCAGGCCCAGAAAAGGCAGTCGCATCAACAAAGGCAACTACATCTCAGCTCGCCATTCTCATGTTACTTGCCTATGCAGTTGCCGGAAAACTTGATGAAGGAGAAGCACTTCTTATCAACGCCGCAGGCCAAATCAACGATCTCTTGAATCCACGCTATGAAGAGCATATCGAAAAACTAGCACAGCACATTCAACATGCAGAAAGTATGTATATCATTGGACGAGCCAGCAATTATCCAATGGCGCTAGAGTCAGCTATTAAATTACAAGAGGTTTCATATATTCATGCCGAAGGTTTTGCCGGAGGAGAATTAAAACATGGACCAATTGCACTGATTAGCGAAGGAACTCCATGTATCGCCCTCGTCGCAAATGATGAAACAAAAAAAGCCATGATCAGCAATGCTACGGAAATAAAAGCACGTGGCGGATATATCATCGGAGTTGCACCAGAAAAAGATCCTGTCTTTGACTACTGGATTCGCGTTCCAGATGTTAGAACTGCCTCCCCTATCGTTAACATTGTTCCAGTTCAAATTCTCGCCTACCACCTAGCACTCCTCCGTTCAAACAATCCAGACATGCCACGAAACTTGGCAAAGAGCGTGACGGTGAAGTAAAATTTGAGACTAACAAGTTTTGATATTTATAAAATATTATATAATTCGAGTTTTTGTATGTATAAAAACGTACTTTAAGAAACAAAAAACAAATATAACAAGTATTGGCACCTGCCACAAGTCAAGGATATATGGTATAATAAAGCAAGAGACAAGCTAAAAAATAAAAGTAGAAACCCATGCTCCACAAAAAAACAAAAATCGTCTGCACGCTCGGACCAGCTTCCGACAATCCAAAGACTCTCGAAAAAATGATTCGGGCCGGTATGAATGTGGCACGGCTCAACTTCTCGCACGGAGAATATAAAGATTTCGAGAGAACGATTAAGATGATTCGAAACCTCTCGAAAAAACTCAACACCCCAATTGCTATTTTGCAAGACCTACAGGGTCCAAAGATTCGTATTGGGGATTTGCCAGCAGAAGGCGTAAAAATCAAGAAAAGTGAAACAATTATTTTATCCACCGCTCAGGAAAAATATACAAAACAAAAGGCAACATCTACGTTTCCCGTCCAATTCAAAGACCTTCACAAAGACGTCGGTCCAAAAGATACAATCTTGATTGACGACGGTCTCATCGAACTCACCGTAGAAAAAGTAACCGGTACATCTATTTTTTGCCGCGTGGAGGCAGACGGAACGATCAAGTCTCACAAAGGCATCAATGTCCCAACCGCTTCCCTATCAGCAGATCCACTCACACCAAAAGATCTCAGGGATCTCGAATTTGGAATCAAGCATGACGTGGACTACATCGCACTCTCATTTGTGAGACATCCAAACGACATCATCAGGCTCAAAAAAATTCTCACATCAAAAAAATCAAAAGCCAAAGTCATGGCAAAGATTGAGCGACATGAGGCAGTTAAAAATCTCGAAGATATCGTAAAGGTATCCGATGCACTCATGGTTGCACGTGGCGATCTCGGAGTGGAAATCCCTGCCGAACAGGTACCAATCGTTCAAAAACGAATGATTTTGCTCTGCAATACTTACGGAAAGCCAGTTATTACGGCAACACAAATGCTCAACTCGATGGTTGAAAATGCACGAGCAACACGAGCAGAAATATCCGATGCTGCTAACGCAGTCTTTGATCATTCAGATGCCCTCATGCTTTCTAACGAAACAGCTGTTGGAAAATATCCGGTCGAAGCCGTGGAAACGCTGGCAAAAGTTGCCCATGCAACCGAAGAAAACCTTCAGCAGTATGAACACCTCCTGCCGTTCAAAATTCGAAAATTTGACATCCCTATCAGCAACGCAACTTGTCTCAACGGAACAAAGCTTGCGCTTGATATCAATGCCGATTGTATCGTAGCTGTCTCGATCAGTGGATACACCGCTCAGCACATTGCCAAACATCGAATATACAAGCCAATTATCACATTTACTACTTCAGAAAAGGTTCGCAACCAACTGGCGCTCGTCTGGGGATTGAACAATATTTTTATACAGAAGATCGATTTCAAGAATGCAGCAAAGGATATTGGAAAATTTTTGAAGAAAGAAGGTGTCGTCAAAAAAGGTGAAGAAATCGTCATTGTAATTAATGCCAGCAAGGACGAAAATTTGATCTCCACAACGGTCGTATAAGGATTTGCTCTGCTCCCCTTCCGAAAGGCATTGTATAGCTTTGATTTATTTGCGACGAAAAGCTTTTTTGCGTATACTCGAGACGAATAAAAACCTCACTTGTATGCGCATTTTAGGAATCGATCCAGGGACAGCGATTACGGGATATGCCATTCTCGACACATCAGGACAAACGCTGACGGTTCGTGACCTTGGATGCATTACAACAGATAAGAAAAAAACACAGGCGGAAAAACTCGTAGAGATTTCAGAAAGCCTCTGTGAGCTTCTTGAAATGTGGAAACCGGAAGAGATAGCCATTGAAAAACTCTTTTTTGCAAAGAACGTTACAACAGCAGTGACGGTCGCGCAAGCTCGTGGAGTGGTACTTCACACAGTACAGCAACGAGGCCTCAAGCACTCAGAATACACTCCGAAAGAAATTAAACTATCCGTATGTGGTAGCGGGTCTGCTGATAAAAAAGCTGTTCAGAAAATGGTTCAACTACTTTGCAATCTCAAAGCTATTCCGAAGATTGACGATGCTGCAGATGCTATTGCTGCAGCCATTTGTCATGCGCAACAGCTTCCTCTTCGTAGACTTGCGCAAACACCTTAAATCCAGAAAATACCACACAGCATTAACGTCATATGAAAAAACTTCTTCCCGTTCTCACAGCACTCATTATTACTGGATTAATCATATCCATACTTTTCATGACAGGAGTATTGAAAATGCAAAATTCAGATGGATCGCCAAAAAAAATTGATCTCAAAGGGATCATGTCGGGAACAAGTAAAACAGAGTCACTTACGTTCGTGCAACACATGGAAAAAGGTGATGAATATGCAAAAAAGGGTATGGCATCTCTGGCATTCAACGAGTACATTGCAGCGAATCAGCTCAGTCCGTCCAACACAGATCCATACATGAAGATTGGAAAATTACTTTTTGACAAAAAAGAGTATCAGCGGGCTCAACAAATTTTTCAGCAACTTTTGCAAAAAGATCCAGCAAATCTTGATGCAAATATATATCTTGTTCGAACATTTATCACGTTACGAAATCCAGAAAAAGCGAGAGATGCGCTTAATGCAATTCAGGGTGACAGTCTACAGAAGTGGTATTACAGTGGCGTTCTTTCGGCATATTTTGGGGATTATGATAATGCTAAGAAGGCGCTCAATGAAGTCGTAAAAATAAATACCGATGGAGCATTTGTATACCGAGCACAAAAAATTCTTGGAGCATTTAATGAATATAATCTAAATCAAGGAAGTCAGGAGATATTTCTCAAAACACTTATTGCAAAAAGTTTTAACGAAGTAAAAGAATATACACTCTCAATTCCACTTCTCTTTAAGGTGGTAAAAGAAAAGAAGGATTATCGTGATGCATGGATACTTTTGGGTTATGCATACTTAAATATTGATGATGGAAAAAACGCAATTGATGCATTTGAAGAAGCAAAGAAGTTAGACAGAAATAAGCCAGAAACACTTTTCTTTCTCGGTCTCTCGTATAGCAAAAATAATCAAAATGAATTAGCAGCTCAACTTATTGAAAGCGCGATTAATAAAGGATTTGAGCCAAAAATTCAAGCACAGCAAAAACTTGCAGAAATTTACCTCAATCTCAAGCAGTATCAAAAAGCGGCAGCAAAATATGAAAGCGTTATTGCGATGAATGAGAGTGGAGATGCAAATGAAGTAGATTACTATATTCGACCAATGTGGATTTACATAGATCAACTTCATCAGCCGGCACAAGCGCTTATTTTAGGACGAAAAGCAGTCACAAAATATCCAGATAACGGAATGGCACATAATTTACTCGGATGGGCATATTTAGCAGTAGAAGATTTTAGCAATGCACGTAATTCACTTGCAAAGGCGCTTGAAATAGATCCAAATCTCTCAGCGGCATACTTAAATCTCGGAAAATTATATGAACGTCTGGCCTACAATGATACGGCAAAACAATACTATCAAACAGCATTTAGGCTGGGAGAAGGCACTTCAATCGGAGATACGGCAGCAGGTCTTTACAATAAGCTCGGTGGATTATCAATAACCACACCGGGAACAGAAAATACGATAAATTCATTAAATCAATCAATGCAAGCAGATATCACCTCGCCACAAACATATTCACCTCCAGTGTCAGAGGCATCGCCACAACAAAACATTCCGAAGTTTGTATTACCACCTCTTTCAACAGCACCATGAATATCTTTTTAACACTCATTATATTTTACATCGGCACAGCCTTTGGAAGTTTTTTGAGTGTTGTTGTTCAGCGCACAAAGCGAAAGATGTCAGGAATTTTAGTAGGACGATCCGCATGTCTTCATTGCAAACATCAGCTCGGTACAATGGATTTAATACCAATTGTGAGCTACCTCATTCTTTGGGGGAAGTGCCGTTATTGCAAAAAATCCATCGCTCCGCATTACATACTCATGGAAATCATTACTGGAATTGTGATGATGGGGCTCTATCTTGTTTTTCCATTTTTCACATACACAGCGATTGCTCCATATACATCATTCAGTACCCCCCTTCTTTGGGAATTTCTTCGATATGGACTATTGAGTTTGGTACTGTTAGCAATCTTTTTTTACGATCTTCTCTTTCGGGAAATTCCGGATAGCTTTTCGCTGACAGGAATTCTGGTTGCACTTTTGGGAAATATCACACTAGCATCTCCACCGACCCTCGATTTCATCATCGGGGCAATTGCTGGTTTTCTCTTTTTCTTCATTCAAATTCTCGTTTCTCGAGGAGCTTGGGTTGGAAGTGGTGACGCTCTACTTGGAATTCTCATGGGCGTGATCCTCGGTTGGAAGCTCCTCATTGTAGCACTTTTCCTAAGCTATATCATCGGAACTTTTGTAAGTATCTGGCTTTTAGCCGCGAAAAAAGCCACTCGAAAGACCAAAATTCCCTTTGCGCCATTCCTCGTTACCGGTACAATCCTAGCGATTCTGTTTGGCAACCAGATTATCAACTGGTATGTCAGTACGCTACTCGTTTAACTCAAAAAATCATGAATCAAGAAAAAATACTCCTTGTTATTCTCGATGGTTTTGGTGAGGGAAAAGATTATGAAGGCAATGCCATCACGCGAGCAAACACACCAAACCTCAAACACCTTCGCACAACATATCCAATGTCGCTCTTGAAGGCTCATGGTAACGCCGTCGGACTTCCGGAGATCGCGCAGGGAAATTCCGAAGTCGGTCACTTCACAATGGGCAGCGGCCGCATCACCTTCCAGAGTCTCGAAGAGATTAACCGCTCGATCGCAAATGGCTCGCTCTATACGAAGCAACCACTTCTCGACGCGGTCGCCTACATCAAAAAAGAAGAGAAGTCCGCACTCCACCTTCTCGGTATGATTTCCGATGAAGGAGTTCATGCACACACGGAGCACCTCTTCGCACTTCTTAAATTTGCCAAAGATCAGGGCGTCGAAAAAACCTACATTCATGCAATTACCGACGGACGAGATGTTCCGGAGCGGAGCGCAGAAAAGTACATCACCATGATCCAGGAAAAAATCATCGAACTCGGCATGGGTGAAGGATCGGCAACACAAGCCAAGATCGGAACCATCATCGGACGTTACTTCGCGATGGATCGAGACAACAACTGGGATCGAACCGAAAAAGCCTATGACCTTATCGTCGGTGGAGAAGGAGTAAAAGAAACCGATCCCCTCGCAGCAATTCAAAACGCCTACGCACGTAACATCAAGACCGATTACTACATCGATCCAATCATATTAGATGAGCATGGCGTCATCAAAGACAAGGACGCCGTCATCTTCTTCAACTTCCGAACCGATCGAACACGACAACTTACCAACTGTTTCACTCGCGAAAAAGAAATCGGATTTACACCGAAAAAAACCGTCAATCCATTTTTCGTTTGTATTGGAGATTACTCAGTAAAGGCGCCTGTTGTCTTCCCTACTCCAGTTATCACCAACAATCTCGCAGAAGTCCTTTCGAAACATAATGTACCGCAACTACGAGTCGCAGAAACCGAAAAATACGCTCACGTCACCTACTTTTTCAACAGTCAGATCGAGGCTCCATATGCCAAAGAAGATCGAATCATGATCGACTCAAAGAAGGCGAAATCATTCGCAGAAATTCCAGAGATGAGCGCAAAAGAAATTACCGATCGCCTCCTCGAAGAAATGGACAAGGGTGATCATCCAGTTATTATTGTGAACTACGCCAACTGCGATCTCGTTGGTCACTCGGGTGATTACAAGGCATCACTCATTGCCGTAGAAACTATCGACAAGTGCCTCGGACGCATCGAAAAAAAATCTCTCGAAACAAACTACCAAACATTCATCACTGGTGATCACGGAAATGTCGAATACATGATCTACGACGAAGGCCCAGAAAAAGGCCAGCAATGCCCATCCCACACACGCAACCCCGTCCCACTCATTCTCATCTCTGAGAAGTTCAAGAATGCAAAACTCGCAAATGGCGAATTGCAAGATGTGGCACCAACCATTCTCTCGATGCTCAATATTGAGCTGCCAAAAGAAATGACAGGGAAAAATATTTTGAGTGCATAACATAACATCACTGACAACCTACTATGAAAATCGTTATTCTCGCTGGCGGAACAGGCACGCGCCTCTGGCCATTATCAAGACAGAAGAAACCGAAACAACTTCAAAGTTTCGTAACCAATGCGACACTTCTCCAGGAAACACTCAAACGTGTTGATTTTGTGAAGCCTTCGGATGTGTATATCGCAACGAATGAGATTTTTCTTGAGGATGTAAAAGAGCAGGCCAAACCATTCAAGATTCCAGCGAAGAATTTTATTATCGAACCAGCATTACGAGATACCGCTCCATGTATTGGACTTGCAGCAACATATCTCGCCGCACACGGATTTGAAAATGAAGTTATGTCGATCATTTATGCCGATCACATGGTTCAGCAAAAATCAGAGTTTGTAAAACTTCTCAAAGTCACTGCGGAAATTGCTGACAAAGAAGACACACTCAATATTATTGAAGTGAAGGCGAAGTTCCCAAGCGTTCATCTCGGGTACGTTAAGATCGGATCTCTCTTGAAACAGGTCAAAGGAGTTGATGTCTATGCTTTTGAAAAATTCACGGAAAAGCCAGATCTTGAAACCGCACAGAAATTTCTCGCTTCTTATAAGTATCTCTGGAACACAGGCTTTTACGTCTGGAAAGTTTCGACGATTTTGGAGAAGTTCAAAAAACATCAGCCGAAGACAGCTGCGCAATTGAAAAAAATTGAAAAAGCGATTGGAACGAAGAGCGAGTCGGCCGTTCTTAAAAAAGAATATCCATTGTGCGAGAAGATTTCGATCGACTACGGAGTTATGGAAAAGGTTGATCCGAAGGAAGTTCGAATTATCCCAGGTGATCTCGGATGGAGTGATATTGGAACGTGGGAAGCTATTTACGATGAATTAACAACAAATACAGACGATAACCTCGTAAAAGCGGATCATATAGGAGTCGACACTGAGGGAAGTCTGATATATGGATATCCGAAGAAGTTGATTGCCACAGTGGGTCTCAAGAATATTGTGATTGTTGATACGCCAGATGCACTCCTCATTTGTCAAAAAGGACGCAGCCAGGAGGTTAAAAAGATTGTGGAACAGCTTAAAAACGAAAAAAAAGATCGATTATTGTAAAATAATTCCACAATTTATCAAAGCTGAGTAACATATTTATCAAAGCTGATTTATAAGAAAGAGTTGCGGAAAACTTGACATACAGATAAATAATAGTAATATTGCTCTCTTACATATAAAATTCACATTATGTCTCTCAATACACCAAAAAGTTCAGAAGCTCCTCGAGGAGAAACATCAGCATTCCGCAAGGGCCTTTCAGCTCAAGCAGCAGCGCTTATGGTTTCTATTAGCAGCCTCGTAGCAGGATGTGCAGACCCAGGTCACTGGGAAGTAGCTGTCGCTAGCGATACAAAGACAGATGGTGGCCAAGATGGCTACGGATGGACCCCTGAAGATACTGGAAATTTTCCACCACTCGATACTGGCTCTTTCGTTCAACCAGACAATGGTACGGTAACCCCGGATACTGTTTCACAAGGCACGGATGCAGCAGATAGTACAGAAACAGCTGATGCGAGCGATGTTCCAACAAGTATCGATGGACAAACAACCCCGCCAAATGCCATCAACCCTTTCAATCCAGCAAAGGCAGGATGTCCAGAAGGGGCAAAGGGACTCGTTGGAAATGATTGTATTATTCCAGCACCTCCAGGCGGATCACCAATTTCTGGAAAGGGTCAGTGGAAACAGCCAGATGTTATAGGGGTTTGCGAAGTTGAATGCAAGGTACAGCATCCGTAATGATGTAATAAAAGACTTTTTAAATGCCCCGGTGCGTACGCACCGGGGCATTTTTTGACTCTCAGCCTAAAAACAAAAACATAAAAAATCTCTTCCAACACATTCAAACGGTAAAGCAAGTCAAAGCTCGGCACGACTTGGAATACAAAAAAAAATCATGTATAGTTCGCTCGCGATAAAAATACTAAGAACAGATGGAACAAGACGTTATCATTAAACCAAAACCCTGGGGACGAGAAGTTTGGTTCGCTCACACCGAGCGATATGCTGGAAAAATCCTCGAAGTTACCAAGGGTCACCGACTTTCCCTTCAATATCACGAATACAAGATGGAAACACAGTATGTTTACAGCGGAAAAGTAAAACTTACATACGGAGAAAAAGAAGACGAACTGCAGGAAAAAATCTTAAATGTTGGCGACAAATTCGACATCAAACCACACACCATTCACCGCATCGAGGCTATTGAAGATAGCCAAATTTTCGAAGTTTCCTCGCCGGAACTCGACGACGTTGTGAAACTTGCCGATGACTACGGTCGCACCGGTAAAGGTAATAACGAATCTCTCGACCAAGATCTCCATACACATAATCATTCTTAACTCTAATTTATTATTTTTCTTTTATGAAAAAAATTCTGTCGTGGCAACTTGTCACCATCCTGGTCGTATCAATCCTTCTTGGATTTTTCGATCTTCCAAACACTATCCAGACAAAGATTTTTCCTTGGGCGCCAAAATTCCTCCAGGATGAAAAAATTCATCTTGGTCTTGATCTTCAAGGAGGTTCCCAGCTCGATTACAAGATCGATCTCCGAAAAGTTCCAGAAAAAGATCAAAAAGATATTGTTAATGGTGTACTTACGGTCATCGAAAAACGTGTTAATGGACTTGGTGTTTCAGAGCCAAGTATCTATCTTTCAAAAGTTGGAGATGAGCAGCATGTGATCGTAGAGCTTGCAGCAGTTAAGGATCTTGAAGAAGCCAAGAAAATTGTAGGAAAAACAATTCAGCTCGAGTTTAAAGAAAAGAAAGATGCTCCAGATCCTGCAGAAAAAGAAAATCAGCTCAAATATGCTAAGGGCGTTCTCGCAAAACTTCAAGATTCAAAGGCAGATTTTGGTGCCATTGGAGAAGAGGAGCAAAAAGCAAATCCAGGAAAAGTCACATACACAAAAGATGAGAGCCTCGTTTTCGTATCAAACCTTTCCGACTCCGTAAAGAAGGGAATCGCAAAACTTGACGTAGGCGAAGTAACAAAAGACCTCATTACTGCAGATGGTAACTACGTTATTGATGAATCAGGGCAGACGCAAAAACAAGACGGTGTATACATCGTAAAACTTCTTGAAAAAGGACAAGCTGTAAAAAACAAGAAAGAGGTTTCTGTAGAACATATTCTCATTAGCTACAAAGAAGCTGCTGACAAGGCAGGTCTCAAGAACATCACGCGAACAGAAGATGAGGCAAAAAAACTCATCGCAGAAATCAAGGCAAAGGCAACATCACAGGATGAGTTTGAAAAACTCGCAAAAGAAAATTCTGATGACGCTTCAAATAAATCAGAGGGCGGAAAACTCAAGGAACCAGTCACGACAGATGCAGGCTACGTTCAGGAATTCAAAGATGCTGCTCTCAAGCTCAATGCAGCAGGAGAAACAAGCGATGTTGTTAAGACGGAATTTGGTTACCACATTATCCGTGCACTCGATGTAAAGAGTGACGTTAAAGAAGATCAGGTTAAACTTCAAAAGATCTTTGTATCAACAATGCCTGACCCATGGAAGACAACGGAACTTACAGGTGAACACTTCGTTCATGCAGATGTTCAGGTAAGTCAAATTGGTGAACCATATGTCTCAATCCAATTCAACGAAAAAGGTGGTCAGCTTTTTGAGGAAATCACGGGACGAAATGTACAAAAACCAATTGCCATCTTTGTGGGAGGAACAATGATCTCATCTCCAAATGTTTCAGAAAAAATATCAGGCGGAAAAGCTCAGATCTCTGGAAATTTCACATTCGACAGTGCAAATGAACTCGCACGAAATCTCAATACGGGTGCTATTCCAGCTCCTATTTCTCTTACAGGTCAGCACACTATCGGATCAACACTCGGTGCAGATGCCCTTCAGAAAAGTATTAATGCAGGTATCATCGGCCTCGTTGCTCTCGCAATAGCTATGATTCTCTACTATCGTCTTCCAGGCCTTATTGCTGTTGTAGCTCTTTCTATTTATACAGTACTTCTTCTCTTCCTTATTAAGAGTTCACTCCCAATTGCAGCGGCGCTTATTATTGCCCTAGTTGTATTCGGAGTACTGGTCTATAAAATTCTCAATAACAATGATCCGGGTTGGGAAAAGTTTATCTCTTTCTGTCTCTCTGTTGTTGTATTAATCTTCCTCGCATCACTTCTTCAGTCCCCTATCGTCCTTACACTTGCAGGTGTTGCTGGTGTTATTCTTTCGATCGGTATGGCTGTCGATGCAAACATTCTTATCTTCGAACGTATTCGTGAAGAAATTGGAGAAGGCCACACGCTCTCCGCATCTATCGAACATGGTTTCGACCGAGCATGGAGTTCAATTCGAGACTCAAACTTCTCATCACTCATTACATGTAGCATTCTCTTCTACTTCGGTAGCTCATTAATCCGAGGATTTGCACTCAACCTTGCAGCAGGTATTTTGATCTCAATGTTCTCAGCAATCACGCTTACTCGAACATTCCTTCGAATCGCAGCAAACACAAAGTGGGGCCAAAATGTAGCACTCTATGGCATAAAGAATAAAAACAAGGTCTCATACAGAATCATTGAGAAATCAAACTGGATGTTTATCTTCTCAGGAGCATTGATTGCGCTCAGTGTCATCGGAACCCTCGTATTTGGTGTCAAACTTGGTCTCGACTTCACGGGTGGAACAATGTCTCAACTTAAGTTTGCCAAAACAGTAAGTATCGAAGATTTCAAGGCAGCACTCCCAGAGATTGAGACAAAGCTCAATAGCGAAACTGCCACCTCATCTGTAACAGGTGGAAGTGTCGTTGCAACAGGAACGCAGCCAGTCGTAGCAGCAGCAGAAAAAGTTGATCTCAAATCAGTACAGGTTGTAAATGGAGAAAACGGAGCATTGGATGTTAAAACAAAACCAATGACTAACGATCAACATGAGACATTCATCAAAGATCTCAAGAATAAGTTTGGAGATGTTGAAGTATTAAAGTTCCAGACAGTTGGACCAACTATCGGAGACTCTCTCAAGCAAAAGGCACTCATTGCGATCATTCTCGCATCGCTCATGATTATCGTATATCTCTCCTTCGCATTCCGAAAAGTTCCTCAGGAGTTCAGTTCATGGAGATTTGGTATTGCAGCAGTTGTTGCACTCCTACATGATCTTTTGATCACCTTCGGACTCTTTGTCTTCTTGGGTGAGTTCATGGGAGTAGAAATCGATGCACTCTTCATCACAGCTATGCTTACCGTTCTCGGCTTCTCAGTTCACGATACGATCGTCGTATTTGACCGACTTCGAGAACATCTCGTACGTGGAGAAAAAGGCACACTCACGGAGATTGCCAATCGAGCTCTTACAGAAACAATGTCACGATCTATCAATACGTCTGTCTCTGTAGTTATCACTTTGGTAGCTCTTCTCATCTTCGGAAGCTTCTCGATCTTCTACTTCATCCTCGCACTTGTTGTCGGTATCGTTATTGGTACTTACTCATCTGTGGGTGTGGCAACAGCTCTCCTCGTCTGGTCTCACAACCGAAAAGGAAGCAAAAATTAAGAAATTCTAGGGTTTTATCCCCTGATTTCCAGCTTCAAAACAACAAAAAGGGCGTTTCTGTAGAAACGCCCTTTTGAAAATCTAAAATTTGAGTATAATAGTCAGGCAATTCATACGCACCAGTAGCTCAGGGGATTAGAGCATCTGTCTTCGGAACAGAGGGTCGGGGGTTCGAATCCCTCCTGGTGCACCAGATGAATACAAAGCTAAAAACCAATTAACCCACCATGGACGTGGAACTTTTTATAAAAACTGATATACTAAACGCACCTCTAAAAATGAAAATAATGAATCACAACCACGAACAACATAATGCAAAAAACATCAAAATAGCGTTTTTTCTCAACCTCTTTTTTGCCGTTTTTGAAATTATTGGAAGCCTTTTCACAAGCAGCCTCTCGATTCTTTCTACGGGTCTGCACGATTTAGGTGATTCCTTAAGCCTCGGTGCATCCTGGTTTTTGCAAAATTATTCACAAAAAAAGAAAAATGAAAAATTTTCCTATGGCTACAAGCGCTTCTCCCTTCTAGGAGCTGTTATTAACAGCATGATTATAATGATAGGCTCATTTTTTATTATTTCCGAAGGTATCAAGCGGATACAGAACCCGATACATTCAAATGCGCAAGGAATGATACTTTTCGCCATTATTGGCATAACCATAAATCTCATCGCGGCACTTCGCGTCCGAAAAGGCAAATCGCTCAGCGAAAAAGTAATCGTTTGGCATCTACTCGATGACGTTTTTGGATGGGCAGCTGTCATCATAGTCGCCATTATCATGATTTTTAGGGATATGCACATACTCGATCCCATACTCTCCATACTCGTGTCGCTCTATATTCTCTGGAATATATTAAAGAATTTCAAAAAAACAGTGGCTATCTTTCTTCAAGCTACACCCGAATCCACGAATGTAGCCTTACTCGAAAAAAACATAATGAAAATACCAGGGATTCAAGCGATTCATGACACGCATCTATGGTCATTGGACGGAGAATACAATGTCCTAACAACCCACATCGTTATTTCTCAAAAAACAACCAATGAAGAAGATTTGGCTATAAAGTGTAAAGTAAAAGAGCTTGTAGCAAAAGAAAATATTCAACATGCAACAATAGAAATCGAATCTGAAGGAGAAATTTGCAAAATAGACAAAAACCATTAACATATACATATGTCGACCCACCTCAACAAAAAAGCACTCATTTTGTCTTACATCACGGTAGGATATAATATTATTGAAGGTATCGTAAGTATTGCAGCTGGAACTTTTGCAAATAGCATTGCTCTTATAAGTTTTGGAATCGACAGCTTTATAGAATCGCTATCCGGAAGTGTTATGATCTGGCGATTTCGAAAGCACAACTTACTAAATGAAGAACAGGTCGAAAAGATGGAACAGAAAGCCATTAAACTCGTAGGATATAGCTTTATTATTCTCGGACTTTATGTCTTATATGAATCTGGGAGCAAACTCTACCTTCAGGAAAAACCAGAACAAAGCCTGCTAGGTATTGTTATTGCTGTCCTTTCTCTGATTATTATGCCATTTCTTGCGTACATGAAATATAGTACGGGCAAGAAACTCAATAGCAAAAGTCTCGTGGCAGACTCAAAGCAAACATATGTCTGCACCATAATGACCATCACATTACTCATTGGACTAGGATTAAATTTCTTTTACGGTATATGGTGGACTGATCCAGCAGCTGGCCTAATCATCTCACTATTTCTCTTCAAGGAAGGCTACCTAACACTGAAAGAAAAAGAGCTTTGCGAATGTTCCTGACAATAAAATTCAAAACGTCATTTCGGATATATACAGTGACTCAGCTTGAAGTTGAAACAGCTGTCTAACATTGTTCACAGTCGTGCACCAGTTCAATTCAAAACAGAAAACAATCAAGCGACTGTAGACGCGAAACTTTTTATTATGATAACCTCGTAGAGAAATCATCATAATAATTAAAAAGCATGCGTAAAAAACTCATTCTATCGATTATCAATATTGTAACGCTCTGCATAATCATCGGAGCGGTAAGTATCTATTTTGTAAACGATGCAAAATGGATGGGCCCAGTTTTAATTATACTCGGCCTCCTGTGTCTCGCCTCCCTCGTACCATTTAAAATAAAACTACAATCAACTCTGCCAGATATCTTTTTCGGAGTAATTGATAACGGAATTCTAGCAATCATGGCAATTTTTGGTGGACACCTAGCGGGTGTAACAGGTGCCATATTAGGCGGTGTTGTTGGCAATGCAATCACAGACGGCATTGCAGGAATCTTCGAAGGATATGTCGCCGAAAAATTACGACAAGAATCCATATCCGAAGAAAGAACCATGCTTAAATCTGCTGTTGGCAAAATGGCAGGCTGCCTATTGAGCGCAGGACTTGTACTTGTCATTGCCTATCTACTAAACCTCTAAAAAAGGGAAGTGCATTGCACTCCCCTTTTCTTTGTTGAAATATTGTTCTCACATTATCCACAGTCATGCACCAGGTTTTTATTATTGAGCTGGCTGACCAAGGATTGGCGCACCACCATGCCCCGGAGCTCGTGCAACAGGACCACCGCCGGCCTCCTTTTCCGCTACTTGAGTGTCAGCTGGAGCCTCTTTCATATTACGAACGACTGCAACGGTAGCTGCATTATCAGCAGATGCCATCATATTTCTATATATTTCTTTTTGAGAGAAGTAGGCGACATCACCAGAGGCAACTGGTGTCAAAACCATTCCCTTAAAATTACGCTCCAAGCTACCTGGCCGAGCATTCACATTCATACCAGCAATATTCAAAGGTATGGAATCTGGAACACCCTTGAAGCCTTTAAGCATAGTATCGTATTGAGCAAGAGAAGCAAACTCACCAGAAGCCTTCTTGTAGAACTTCTGGAAGAAATCATATCGCAACTCGGAAGTCTGAGGAAGATCTTTAACTGAATCCTCGTATTCCTTAGAAGCGGTAAACAAACGTCCGCCAATCGCCTCCAATGTCTGCTTGGCCTTTGCAATATCTTTTTCATTAAATGTATCAGCGGCAACTTCCGCAGGTTTTTGACCCTTTGCTTCTGCGATCATACGATCTACTACTGCAGGGTCTTCACCGCCATCAAGAAGAGCTTGGCGCATCTGAGCTTCGTTCATTC
>JBBIGU010000018.1:0-24235 GCA_037447365.1 Candidatus Peregrinibacteria bacterium
TCTCAGGCAACTGAAATTTCTCTCCGTGACGAGTCTTCGAAACTTTTCCTTGAAAAACTTGATCTCTATCGCCCAATCATCGTTGCTCCGGACCCGATTTGGCATCATTCGTTACGTCACAAAAGAGATATCCCCTTTCTTAAAGAACTCTCTTCATCAAAAAAAACATTAGCTCTCATGATGCGCAATTGGCCCAATGAGGGCAATTGGGAAGATGCATTTATACAATCATTGAATCAATATGCTTCGGAAGATTGGGAGTTTTTGTGGATACCGTTTCAACCATCTCTCCGATCGACACCAACTTCAGATATTGCGATGATCGATCACCTTATTGAAAAACTTGGATCAAATCATAAGCATATTATCTATCGATATCCTGTCATTGAAGACATTGAGACGATTTTAACACGATGTGATGCCGCAATAGCCATGAGGCTTCATGGTTTGATTCTTGCCCTCAAAGCGGGCCTACCGACCATCGCTCTCGAATATGATCGCAAAGTGAGTGAAGCGGCCACTATGGCGGAACTTAAAAATGAACAACGCGTTTCATTCTTTGATCCTCCGGAAAAGATAACATTTGCCATACGAACTCTTTTGGACGAAAAGACTCGTGGAGATTTCTTATCATCCCGTGAACGCATCGAACGCCTCGGACAAGAAGCGCTCGCTCATAAAATGCTTCTTGGTCAAATGATCTCTTCCGCCGCTTCAAGGGGTGAAAAACGTGACCCTGAAGGCCTCAATTCTATTGACTGGATTTCCCTCTGGAGAACTCGGCAGCCATCGAGAATATCATTACTACAAGCCACAATTAAAGGGATTATTCGAGCGCGTCTCTATGCGTTTCATAAATTTCTTTACAATATACATACATTCCTTGAGGTAGTTGCACTACAGGGTTTATCTGGAGCTTTTCGAAGAGTGTATGAAAAATTTTTTACCCCCCGCCTACCCTCTTCACATACAAATCCGTATCATCACCTCTCCTTACTCAAAGATATTCCTGTAGAGGTTATTTCTACTTTTGCTCCTCGTGCCTCCTCTAAACCTTTACCATACTCGTGCATCACCACCATTCGAAATGAAGAAAAAACTATTGAGACTTTCCTACATTCCATCGAACAACTTACACTACCTCCTTCTGAACTTATCATTGTTGATGGCGGAAGTACGGATCGGACCTCAGAGATCGTTCAAGACATGATCGATCGACTACCATTTACAACAATTTATCACCAGGCAGGCCCCATCAACATTGCTGAAGGACGGAATATTGGCTTACAAAAGGCACGTAACGAAATTGTTCTTTTTGTTGATGCTGGATGTACTTTTGATCAGGACTTTGCATCACAAATGGTTGGCCCCATCTTCTCCTCTGATGGCGCGGTGAGCGACACCGTCGATCTTGTTGGAGGTATCTACACTCCTATGCACATGAATCGCTATGTTTTTAAACTGATTCATGACTGGAAAACATATAAAAATTGGAATGAGTACCTTCCATCTGCTCGCGCTATCTGTGCCAAAAAGTCACTCTGCTTACGTATTGGAGGATTTCCTGAATATCTCGATCTTACTGGCGAAGATACTCTTTTTGATGTTCTTTATCGAAGAGTTTCTCAAAAATGGATTATCAATAAGGGAGCATCTGTTCGATGGAATAACCCTGACACTTCTGCGACCGCAGAGAAACTTGAATACCGGTATGGTTTTGGGAGTGGACAATCGGGTGTTGGCGACTTTTATCTCTATGATCATCTTGCTGATTATTTGAGAGGACGATCAATCGATCACTTTAGTTCCTCGCCTCGGGTTTCAGGATACCTTCATGGGCGCTTAGAGAAGCCAAAAATGGAAATCAATAAGCGCTCTGTTAAACACGTATCCATTATTCTTTCCGATCTACCACTTTCCGATTCTCAAAATGCTCAATTCATAGCGGATTTTACTCATAAGCATCATAAAGTTTTCTTCATTTTTGCTGGAGATTATAGCGCCGCAACCAAAACATTTCTCGATATTGATTACACGCTTCTCGAGTGTTATGACGTCAACGATTTTTCTGTTACGGATTTTAATGCTCGTTATGGAGGATATTCAGATATCCATCTTTCCCTTATTAATCAGTCGACTCATCCAAAAGCTCAAGAGATTATCGAAAATCTCCAAAGGGATTTCTCCTAGAGCTCTTCTGAAGGAAACGATGATTCCTTTATTTCAACTGACTCCACTGTCGCATTTTTTGGTTTTCGTATCATGCCTATCATATCTTTTGTGATGGCCTTGGTAAGAAAAAGCATTCCGATGTATATTGCACCGCCAAGAGGGACAAGAATCAGAAGACTTTTGTTTTGTAAATTCGTGAAAAGCGGCTCTCTGATTGAATAAATAACTCCTGCCATCGTTAAAGCACAAAATATTATTTTTAATGTGTTGGTGAAGTTGAGACTAAATTTCAGATAATGTTTAGCGAGAAGATACGACGCGACAGCCATATATCCTTCTGTAATCACATTTCCATATGCTGCGGCGAGAACGCCAAATCGTGGAATAAGCGTCAAGCTAAATATCACAATGAATGTTGTACCTATAATATTTCGAATCAAAATTTTCATTTGATGATCGGTGGCGATGAGAATAAATGCAAAAAGACTGTTAATAAATGAAAAGCTCAGCGCAAAAATCAAAATCGGCAGAACTGTATCTGATCCATGAATACCCCCGTGACTCAAAAACTCTGGACTACTCACAATCGAAACGATCGGATAGGCCAGAACAAATGTTCCAAACACAATCGGCAAAGACCCCATAACGAGGAAGTCGAAGGCAAACTGAATAATTTTCTGATGACTCCCATCTCGTCGATGAATGGCTTGTGTTAGCGGTGGAAGGACGGCATTCATAAAGTACAATGGGATAATCCCGACCGCCTCGAGCATACGCATTGGCACGCCATAAATTCCAACCTCTGCCTTCGTTCGCAGAATAGAAAGCGCGAATGATCCAATGCGAAATGATATCGTATTCAGGATCAGCGCAAGGCCGTATGGAAGAGCTTTGAGTAAGATACTCTTGGCATACGCTTTATCAAATTGAAATCGAATAGGAACGAATTTTCTTGCGTAGTGCCATGTCACGGCAAGCATCGCAAGATTTCCTATAATTCCCGCCACCACAAACTGAAAAAAACCAAAACTATGATCTACTGGACGAAGAACATAGACGATGAACACCATGTAAAAAAGACTCACGAGCTTTCCCACTACCGATCCGAGCGAGTTATACTCCATTCTTAGATTTACCTGGAGAACTGCTGAAATAACAGTCGTAAGAATATTAAAAAATGCTGCAAGACCCGCCAGCATAACTGCGGGAGGGATGTGTGTACCCTGATACTGAGGAATAAGGAATGAAATGCATGCCGCAACCGAGATCGTAAATATTGCGAATGCCGTTCGAATCGTCAAAATATTCCCCATGATCTTTGGGACCTCTTCCTTATCTTTTGACATCTCTCGAATTCCGATCGTATAGAGACCAAGATCTGCAATAATGCTAAATAGAGCCAAATAATCGAAGGCTGTCGTATATTCACCATATCCTGTCTTTCCAAGATAACTGGTGATAATTTTGATAATAAAAATTCCAATCAGCGCAACGCAAGCCTTCCCAATAACTTGAGAGACTGTATTAAAAAGAATTTTTCGGGCGATGGACACCGTGTAAATTTTATAACAATAAAGCGCTCTGCATTTTATTGTCCCTAGAATTATTCTGCTTTTGTTTCCTCTACTGGAGTTTCAACTGCTTCAACAACTTCGTCTGGAGCTGATGCCTCTTCTCGCATCATTGTCTCCTTGAGACGACCAGCCTTTCCAACGGCTGTTCGAAGGTAGTAAAGCTTTGATCGTCGAACCTTAGCCTCCTTCTTGAGAACAACTTTTTCTACTGTTGAGCCATACATTGGGTAGACTTTCTCGACACCAACACCATCAACAACTTTTCGAACTGTGAATGTCTTATGGACTCCTGTTCCGCTTCCTACAGCGAGGACAATACCTTCAAACATCTGTGTTCGCTCTTTATCGCCTTCCTTGATGCGCTGATAGACACGTACGGTCATACCTGGCTTCATATCTGGAATCTTCTTCTTAAGTGTTTCGCTGTGGATAATGTCGAGTGCTTTCATAGATTTGAGAAATTAGAGTGCGGGGAGATTATATGGATTTAACCTGCGAATTGCAAGGCAAATATAAAGCTGAATTAGCTCTCAACCAGCTCTGGAATCGTCATTTTATTGATGGCGACGATGTTTTCGGTGTCCTTGAGGATATCCGTTAGGAAGCGATCTTTGCACTCCAAACGATAGAGAAAGTCATCCTTGGTGAGAATACTGTATCGAACGGGACGCTTGGTTGCGACCTCGGAGTTGAGGATTGTCTCAAGGCGGTCTTTATTGATCTCGTTGCCTACTATAAGAAGATCAACTGTTGAGTTTTTATTCACGAAAATACCACTTAATATCATATAGTCGATGTCACCACACTTTGAAATTTTCTTTGAAACTTCCTCGTGATTACTCATTGTCTTGAGGACGAGACTCTTGAGTTCGTGAAAAATGACAAAGTTTTTGTCGACGACGTAGAACTTTTTTCGGTTCTTAAATTTGCTCTTGAGGATCCCAACTTTCTTGAGATTGTCGAGCTCACGGCGAACAGAGTTGATCTGTTCGTCGAGCTTTCGTGTCAACTCTCGGATGAAATACTCATCATCGGGGTGGAGAAGAAAGAGCGTCAGTAACTTGATTCTGGTGCTTGAAGTAAAGAGTCTTTTAAGCATGTACACATAAATTATACAGGGCTGTCAGCACTGTATAATTTTTTGTATCACAACGCAATATTATTTTGCGTCTGGTGTAGAATCGAGGAGCTTGTCGAAGAGTTTTCGGAGCATGGCCCGATTCTTGATTCGAAGGAGCATCTGCTGATTTCCTTTGAATTCTTTCTTTGCCTTTTCTCGTTCTGCCTCTGGGTAGCTTCCTGTGACCTCGTCGAGTTCCATCTCGATATCCTTATCGTCAGCCTCGATCTTTTCCTCAGTGAAGAGGAACTGGAGTGCGAGACGGATCTTGATGCGCTTTTCAGCTTCTTTTCGGTTGTCTTTTGCGAGATCCTCCATGGTCTTCTTCGTCGTCTTCAAATACATATCGAAGGCGATTCCCTTTTCTGCAAGGTCGGCCTTCAAATCTTCAATGATATACTCAACTTCTTCGTCGATGAGCTGCTCTGGAATCTCAGCCTCTGTTCGCTCGAGAAGCTCCTCAAGAAGTTTATCTTCCTGCTTCATTCGAGCTTCATTCTTGCGTTGAGCTTCGAGATTTCCTCGGATTTCTTTGCTGAGCTCTCCAACTGTCTTTTTCTCACCAACAACCTGCTCTACGAACTCATCATTGAGCTCTGGAAGCTTTGGCTCGTCTGCTTTTTGCATCGTTGTCTCGAAATTGACGACTTTTCCCTGGAAATGTTTAGCATGGTAGTCCTTTGGGAAAGTAACCTGAAATGTCTTCGTCTCCCCTATCTTCATACCTTCGAGGTTTTCTTCGAATCCAGGAATAAGGGTATTTTCACCAACAACGAGTGGGTGATTTTTACTCTGTGTTCCCTCAAGCGGCTTTCCTTCTGTATCCGTTCCATTGAAATCGATCTCAACTCGATCACCTTTTTTGACTGGTCGGTCGGCAACTGGAGTATAGGTTGCGTAGTGCTTTCGGAGGTTGTCGAAGACGTTATCGACGTCCTTGTCCTCAACTTTTGGAGTGTCGGTTTCGACTTTGATATTTTTGTAGTTTTTGACTTTTACATCTGGAAGAAGGGCAACGATCGCCTCATATTTGAATGGCTCTTCGCTCACAATATTCACCTGTGGTCTCGAAACTACTGGAAGCTTTTCGTCTGTGACAGCTTTAGAATAGGTTACTGGAAGGGCAAGGTCGATCATCTGCTTCGTAATTGCTGCATCGCCAACATGAAGCTTCACAACATCATATCCAGCTGTTCCTGGTCGGAATCCTGGAATCTTGACCTGCTCGCTGAGACGCTTGGCTGCCTGCTGCTTGTATTGCTGGACTTCCTGCTCATCGAGCTCAATAATCAGCTTTACCTGTGACTTTCCGAGAACTTCTTTCGTGACTTTCATGGGACAAGTGGTTAAATGTGTACTTGCTGCGACTTATCTAGCTTTAATAGCCAAAATCCGCGCTCGGTAAGCCTACCTCCGATTGAAGCTATTGGCAAGATAAAGTTTCTGTGCTATAATAAGTAGAATTATTTTTGTGCCAACATGAACTCAGGCGACAACACATTTCGGGCGAAGGATGCATACACAAATGCAGATCAGGGCGACTTTCTCAAAGCGCTTCATGCTGTCGAGGGTCGATATGCCAAAGATAACAAGGCGAGAGATGTTCTCGCAGAAAATGATAATGCTGAAATTGATGACATTATGGCTGATGTTCATCCACGTGTTTTTGAGGCGCTCGAAGGTGGTAATGGAAATCTCACACGATCGATTCATGGACTTGATCGAAGCACGAAAGAAAAAAGTTTAGGTACATCCTTGGCTAGCAGACTATTCCGGAAGACAAGTAAGTTTTTTTACGGCGATAAGCCGCCCGAGGCAGTTCAGGAATTTGATAAAAATTTGGAAGAAAATGGGCTGAGCTGGTCGCTTCGTCGTAAACTTTTCCGTGGCGAGCAACCACCAAATGCGAGTAACAAAGAATTCAAAGGCTCACGCGAAGAATCCATTGCTGTATCAGCAAATCGCGAGGTCGCTATGCCTGCACTTTTGAATGCATCAAGTGTATGGAGTCGCGATGTAGCAAAGAATGAAAAAAATAAAAAAATACTCGGTGAATATCTTGGAAAGGAACTTATCGCCGAACCAGAAGGTGATCCCGTCTTAACATATGCGATGGGATTTCTTGAGGAAAAAGTTGATGCAGATAAATCAACAAAATTTCTCGAGAAGGCACTTGGAGTTCATCATCCGGATAAGGGGAATGCTGAAGAAGTTCAGGAAGAAATTCATCTTCTCAAAACTGCAAATGATCAAATGGTTGAAGCGTGGGGAAAGATGAAGTCAAAGATTGGTAGCAAAAAACCAACAGAGCATCTACGTGAATTACAGCACCATCTTGATGAGATTGGAAATGAACACGATATCAGTAATTATAAAAAGGCTGAAACAAACCTTAATCAGAAAAAAGAAGCCTTCAAGGAAGCTCAGCGTGTTGCTGGAACATCGCCAACCCCAGAACAACAGGCTGCAATTATTGCAGCCAATGATGCAGTCATAGAGGCCGAGAAAGAGTTCGAGGCAGCAAAGAAAAAAATGATAGCATCCCCATATGGAGCGGCTGAGTTTGATTTGCTGTCTGCACGAAAACTCATGGCAGATGCGAAAAATAAGGATGATCGAGCAGATGCAAAGATCCAGATTGATGAGGCAAATGCCCGTTTAGATCGCGAAAAAAAGCGATTTGAAGATGCAAAACATCACCTTGAGGAATTTCAGGCACTTCGCGATCAGTTAGCTGTAGCTTCTCGCGATTACCAACGACAAGTCGCGAAAATTAAAATCCCTTCTGAGGCAGACGATAAAAAAATCCACGATGCCCTAACCCAGGTTGCTGCGCGTGCCAAGACCATGAGTGAAAATATCGGAGGAGGAAGTTATGACAGCAACGGAATCCTTACGCAAAAAAATCCCGATTGGTCTAAATTGGATGAGGCTTTTGAATTTATCAGTAGCCGAGAGGTATATAAAGACTATGGCCATCTCCAAAAACATAATGACGCACGCCTTAAAAAAGAAGAAGAAAAGGCAAAGAAGGCTGGTGAACATCATGAGGTTCATAAGATTACCTCTTCGGAATTCCTTTATAGAATCTATCATGCGTATATCACGCTTCCTAAGTCAGAGGGTGGAATTATTGAAGATAATAAGAAGTTAAACGATATTGAGAAGCGAAAGCGACGGGAGGAGGCAATTATGTTTGCGAAGTTTGCGGCGTCGGATGCGAAGGATATGGCGGTTTTTGCGGCAAATAAGGCTCGATGTGAGGCGCTTGCGAGAAGTCCATTTCCATGGAGCAGGGACAGAGTTAAGTTCTTGCCAGACTTCGATAAGATTCTTCAGACACTTCGATTTATTTCTTCGAATGAGAAGAGGCCGTTTGCTCAGTTACAGCTCAAGCATGATACAAGTCGTGTTGAGTTGCGACATATGATTAAGACAAAACAGCTCAGTGTTGACGATATTCCCCTTCTTATTGGACACCTTCAGAAGGTGCTCGAGGGACATGAAAATAAAATTATCAAACCAAAGGATATTCCTTTTGTTATGGCGATGATTCGAAATCTTCGACTGCTCCGTGAAGAGTCGAGATACCAGTCGATCATGAAGAAGCCTGGAAAGTTCGACGATAAACTTAAGGAGTATATGGCTGAGGATAATGCCATTGATACAGCACGAGAAGGTATTGATGACTCGGTATTATTTAACATGATCACCGACAAAAACATCGTCAAAAAAGAAAAGGCTAAGATTGCGAAGGAGATTCGAGATAAGGTGGCGAGTGGTGAGTTGTCGGTGACGGAGGCGATGAAACAGATGAAGGAGAATGCGATGGATCCGGGACGTGGGACGTTTGCGAGACTTGTGGCGATTCGAAGTG
This sequence comes from Candidatus Peregrinibacteria bacterium, assembly GCA_037447365.1. Taxonomy (GTDB): domain Bacteria; phylum Patescibacteriota; class Gracilibacteria; order UBA1369; family UBA12463; genus CALREA01. The sequence continues at coordinate 8,744 of JBBIGU010000018.1, forward strand.
GTGCGAATATTAAGAGGCATTGGAAGAATATCAAGGGCAAGGGACCGATTGCGTGGACGATTAATTCGGCGAAAGGCGCGTGGAGTTCTCTTAAGAAATTTCCAAGTTGGCTTGGGAATACACGACTTGGCAAGGCATGGGATTACAGCACGACTAAAGATAACTACTTTATTAATCCGCTCAAACACTTCTCTCATGGACATGGTCACGGTGGCGGACATGAGGAAGGAGGTGGTCACGGTGGCGGACATGGCGGAGGTCACTAATAAATACTATACTTATACAAACTTATTACCCTTACTCATTTCGCTACTCGCAACTTACTCTCATATTTCTCACTCATGGACTCAAACGACTTATCATTACAGGAAATTCTCGACACCTTCGTAGACAATCTTCTTGCGTCACTTCCGCTCAACGATGTTTCATCGGAGCAGCGTGAGCTCGTACGTGAACTCATTATCAATCGAGTCGATAAACGGCTTATTGCTCTCATTATTCAGGAGCTTCCTGAGGAGCAGTTTCAGAACATTCTGAAGGACGTTAATGGAAAAGATTTTTCTGACGAAGAAGAGATGACAATTATTGCTGGCGCAATTGATAAGATTCCTGATTTTGCAGATAAACTTGCAGGAGCGCTCGAGGAGTTGCGAACGGAACTCAGTGAGGATATCGTCGATCTCAAAAATTCAAGTAGTGATATAAATAACGCCTAAACTTTCCTATTTCGATCTTTATGCAAGCACAACCACAACAACCACCGTACGAAGGTCCAAAGACCATCACTTCTGCTCCACAAGAGTATAGTCAGGCGCAGACCAAGTCGGGTCTTGAAAAACTTAAGACGGAACTTTCAACTCCGGAAAAAATCGGTGATCTCATGAAGAAGTTTGAAAAAGATCAAGTTGATACGAGTGGCTGGACTGAAAAGCCTGAGCTCGCTCTTGATGCTATTCAAAAATATTTTCCAGAAGGCGAGGAGAAAAAAATTCTTATTAGTGCACTTCGTTCCCCTGCTGGAAGCCCAGCTTTTGAACTTGGAAAGAAAACCATTCTTTCGATTGCTGATGGACTCGCTACTCGACAAAAAGAAATTTCAAAGGCAAAAACTGCTCTCAGTGAGCTCAACGAAAACTCCCTCAATAAAAGTGCTAAAGAAGGCATTCGAAGTGTCTTCAATAGTGTCTCTCGAGCGAGTACACCTGAAATGATTATGTTTGGTGTTGCGGCACTTCTTGTTGGAAATCATATTTTCAAGACTGATGAAAAGAATACCATCTTAAAACCACTTGCTGTCAGTGTTCTTGGATTCTTTGGACTCAACTCACTCGTTCAACATTTCACGGGAAAAGCGCTTACAGACCGCATTCACAATCTTGGCGTGAAGTTCATGCCAGCTGCCATCAATCAACTTCCTGATCAGATGCAAGCTCTCGCAGAAAGCGCAAATATTACGCAGCCACCTGAGCTTATTGCTCTTGGCAAACTTGGTAAACAAAAAATGTCGATCATTCATTCGTACTACAATCCAAATAAGAAATTTATTGAGCCATACGCTCTTGGATTCTCTGAAAATGAAATTAGCGGTGAACAGTTGTTCAAGATCGTCGACACGCTCGTGAAGAAACATGACGAACGTCGCTCTACGGACGGCAAAACGCGCGTTGGCCATACTGGAGATTTCGAAAGAGATTTCGTACAGAAACATGATTATACGTTCTTGGAGGCGAGCTATCTTTTGTATGAACGCGAAGTTACGGATGTCCTGGCCTTCAATCTCTCACCTGAGAAGCGAGCCGAGTACAATAAAAAAATGGAAAATGATAACCGCATTATGTTTGAGGGAACGGATGCCCACCCAACCCTTCGTGACAATGTTATGAGTTTCTATGGAATCAAATTTCATACGGCTCTCGCGCATTCAAGTAAAGATAGCAATCCTCAATATACATACATGATTGGTGATCGTACTCCGATCACGGTTCGTCTTGATGACTCAAAAGAAGTTCATCGTGACAAGGCAGCTGAACTCAAAGCCTGTGCCAAAGATTTTATCCAGGATTACATCAAACAAAAGGCACCTTCCTCACCTGCCCTCAAAGGTACTCTTGAATACATACCAAGTCAGAACGTCTGGAGATTCTCTAACGTAAAGCTTAAAGGTCGTGAATATGAGGTTATCGTTGAAGATGGATCGGAGCGTGTTTCAGGAAAACTTATTGCAAAAATTAACGGAACCCCTGTAGACGATTGGTCGAAACTTGAGTCTGCTGTCTAATATTTTCTTCATTTGAAGCTGGTCTGAAGCTAGAAAAGCCGCGATACGGATTTTTGTAGCTGATTTGAAGCTGAAATTTGAATTTTTAGAAAATTAACTTGTAGTCTCGTCAAGTTTATCATACAATCCGGTCTGCTTTGATTCAGCTATGATATTTTAAGAGAACTTTTGGGAGAATTTAAAGCTGAATACTTGACAGAATAGCAATACTGTTATATCATGGCACCTAATCTACCTTTTTGACTGATTTAAAGCTAACGCGCTTTATTGGTCCCTTGAAAACTCGTCGATCGTTCTCTCGCGCAGCGAGTCCTCTGCCTTTTATGTCCATGTCGCCGTTTATACTGGCTCCGGCTGGTTAAAACGACTGATGTAGACTATGCATTCCTGTGGGGCACCCAGGTGTCACACGAATGGAAGGTAGGGTCTCTCGCTGCTCGCAGTTTAGAGATCATCGAATGTCTTCAGGTTTTTATTTTCCTCGGCAATGTTTTTCATTGCTTTGGGGACCCCTGATAATCTATAGGGCCTACCCGGTGTAACGCCTTTGCAAAGTTACACCACCCTTGGTTATCCCGAACTTCATGAACCTTCGGGTTTGTGAAGTTTACTTCTCATCTTGCCGCATAGCTCGATGAGAATTATGGCCCCCTATGCAAAAACATTCCGGAAGGTCTGGTCGGGAACCTACAATCTCGATCATCCTAGAGTCAATCTCACAAGGATTGACTCACGCGGATGGCAGTACAACGCCATCCACAACGGATAAGGGTATGGCAATCTCTCAGGTTGCCGTACAATTTCAGAGTCCTTCATCGGACACTGGACTTTCCATTTCTCCGGAAATGGCCATTAAAAATACGAGGTGGAGTTGAGAGTTTCAAGACTTTCCTTCCCTCACCCTGCTGTCACATTCGTTGGTTCTCATACGCGAGCACCACCGACCTACGATTTTCCAACTGGAGACTTCTCTCAGACGGATACGTGACTTTGCAGGGATGGGTGAGTTAGTTACTACATGTACTAGCTCCCCTCCCAACCCCTAACTATTCCAGGCACCCGAAAGGGTGCTTTTTTTGTATCCCCTCTGTCTATTGACATATTTATTATTTAATCTATAATCAAACCTTCCTTTTATCAGGCCTTTTGTGATCGATATCCTTCTTCAACTTTGGCTTCAGGCATACGTCGCCACTCGAAACGAAACACAACCCCTTCATGACGCTGCTGTAGCAACACAGACGACACGATATGTTGCCCAAGCAGACGCACCTCTTTCTCGGTTTCAACCGGCACCATCTTTTGCCTTTGGAAAAAATTTCAACAACTACGGTGTAACAATGAAATATCAGGTTCTTGGAGTTTATCCATCAACCAATGTTCTTAATCGACTCAAACAATGTGAGTCGACAGTTTTTAATGCTTATCTTGCTCTTCCAAATTCTCAACGAGGACATCTTTCTCACATTACTCTTCGATGGACGAGTGATACTAACCGAGGTCTTGGCGGAGGATCTGCTATCTCGCTCAAGTGTAATGATCTTTCAACCAATGAACTCACATCCGTTTTTGTACACGAAATGGGGCATGTGACCGATACCGGCCTTTATGAGGGTCACTCATCAGCCGGTGTTAGTAATTTCCGAGACTCGCAAGTTTCTGTCTTTAAAGATGATCCAAGTATCGACTTCTATTCTATCAGCTGGAAAAACTCAAACACGCAATTGAATGACTCGAATGCGCTCGATTTTGTGACTACCTATGCGCAAACAGATCCATTCGAAGACTTCGCTGAGTCGTATAATTTCTATCTCCTTCATGGAAGTCAGTTCAAATACGCTGCGCAATTTAGTAGCCGACTCATGCGCAAATACGTCTATCTTCGTGATCGAATTTTTCATGGAAAAGAATTCCGCAATAACGAAATAAAGCTCAACGCAAAAAAGAAAAGCTATGATTCGACTGTGTTACCATTTTCACTTGATAATTTTTTAAAAATAGTTTAAAGTCATTGCGCTTATTGTGAATTTTAGGAATTCAAGGCTTTGTTGCTTTTCTAGGGCAAAGGGGCGTCGATTCTCCTAAAACACACAAGACCCCCGCCCAAGTGGTGGGGGTTTTTTGTAATAAAAATCCTGTACGACTTTGTCGTCTCGCGTCCATCGATTTGCGAGGGTTTTTAGCTATTGCCAAATGAGCTATCTGGCTCTAGAATTAGCGGGCTTACAAGTTTTACGTGGTGGTCGTAGCTCAACGGTGGAGCACTAGGTTGTGGTCCTAGGGGTTGTGGGTTCGAGCCCCATCGACCACCCCAGAAATATTTCATATATATCCGATGTGTTTTTACATACGTTTTTTGCGTACCATGCTTCGATTTACTCTGACTTCTTAGATGCATCTTCCCAAAATTTTGACCACGCCTCAGTCATACTACCATCATAGTAAATAACTTTAGATGGCCTTACGCTTGGATTGTTCTGGAAATACTCTCTCCAGTATGATTCGGCGGTTACTTGCCTCCTTGGTTTCATGAGTCCAATCTTGTAAACTAATTGTATTTTCTCTATGGCTGCATTCATATTATCCCATGTGTCTTGGTCAGAGAGACCATTTACATAGTAGTCAAAATTATTAAGCCAGCGATCATATGCGGCGATTAGGAATTGCCTCATCATACTTCTCATCTTTTTTCCCATGTCAGCCCCTGTATACTGCCGTTTAAAATCTTGCATAAATTCAACATAATCTCCATCGAGCACATTTTCTAATGTAGCAATTCCTTCCTCAACCCATCTATCATATTCTTTTCCAGCTTCTGATGCTGTTCTTGCATATGCTGAAAGATTATTCCACACACCCCGTTTTGCCGAAGATCCTAGGGTAATATCCCATAGTTTAACATGAAAATTTTTATCTATCCTTGGGAGACCTTCGCTGTCCAATACAAATCTTGATCCTGTTCTCTCATCAACCAGGGTGGATTTTGGTATAAATACTATACCCGTGTTAATATCGATTCTGCCACCCTCTCTACGTATATTCCAATCCTCCCCATTCGGTTCTGGCACGAGCACGTATATAGCGTTTCCTTCCTCTTGGTGGCGAATAGGCGACTCTACATCGTATGATCCTGTTCTTAGAACTCTCGTAAAATCATTTGTTACAACACGATTGTTGGGATCCTGCTGCTCTGCACTTCTTGCTCCATGAGAAATCTGAAATGGTCTAATAGTGGGACTTGGAAAATTTTTCATAGTTGCGACATACTCTCCTAGAGACATTTTTGCCAACTTCGGCTCTATATCTGCCCATCGAATGATCCGTTTCTTTATTATTGCGCCTTCAGGAGGTCTATTTTCCGGCAGCTCATTGTATGTTTTCATCACTCTGCCGAATACTTCCTGACAAGTGGCTGTCCATCTCGCGAGATCTCGGCCCCCTTTTTTCACAACCGATTCGTGTATTAACATTACTTGCGTGATCAAAATATCGAGCACATCTATCATCTCTTGTGTCATTTTTTCAATTTTTAGCACTTTTGTCTTAAGAAATACTTCAATTTCTTTAAACCATTGCATTTCTTGACCATGCGTTTTGTTCTCGCATACCTCTTCTGCTTTTTTGATTGCCGATGTGAAATGTAAGTAAGGATATCTTTCCCTTAATGCGTTAAATTCTTTATCATTTTTAAGCGCACCCCATCCTTCTGGATATTCTTTTATTGTGCGCATGAGTTTTATCCTGATCATCTGATCATCACCCCTCTCTTCGAGAACCGGAAGGACAATCCTGAAACGCTCCCATGTGAGTCGCCCTACCATTTCTGGAAAGATTTTTCGTGCAATTACAATTGCTTTCTCGAGAAATTTTACTGCCTTTTCGGGATCCTTTCGTTGTAAGCAGCCATCTGTCAGCTCCTTAACTGCCACCTCAAACCCTGTCGCATTTCTTTGTTGTAGCGCATGTAGCACTGCCCTCGTAAAGCGCGAGTGAGCAAAATTAACCTTTCCCTTACGTCGCGCGATCTTCCCGAGCAATATCAGGCTCGGTATGTGATTTGATTTCAACTTGAGTGCCTCGATAACATCTTTTGCAGCCTGAGGATAGTCGCCAATTGCATAGCTTGCTGCTGCAATTTTATAAAGCTCGCTTGCCTGATTTTCTCGTGGCATTTCTGCTGCTCTGCGTAAATCCTGTCTTAATTCTGACATTCTTCGCTCTTCTTCGGCATTTAATTTTGCAAATCCTTGCGCTAAGGCAGCGCTTAAGACCTCTGATCCACGATAGATCGCGCCCGTTATGCGCGACCCTGCTATTGCAACTTCGCCCTGCAGGCGGCCCACGGCATCGGCAGTACTTTCACGATATGTATCTATTTTATTACCAACCTCCATAAGCCTTCCGTCAATCATACCCCCCACATTAGCAAGAGTAGCGTCCACATCGGATATTCTGTCAGCTATATCTTGTTGCCCTGCTGCAAGCTCATCAAATCCTGCATTCATATCGCTCCACATTCCGCCTAGCTGGAGCGCTCCTGCAGCATGCAGCAGCGCATTTTCCCTTCTCGCATCGCTCGCTTGATCAACAAGCTCCCCTAGGAGTCCCGCAAGATCATCATGCATTATCGCAATCCCATCATGCATACCCGAAACTCCACCATTCAGTAAATCCAAGGTGCTAGCAGCATCCTGGATATCAAGTCCATTGCCAAACGTTGTCATGTCGAGATCCCGGATCGCGTCAAGCAGATTATCCGCGTCGCTTGGAATATCATCATCAAAACTCATAAATATATCCTACATTAATAAGGCAGCATTCTAACCTCATCAATTGTCTGTGTCTAGGGCTAAATAGCCATTCCTGAGCTCATCAGTGGCATTGTTCCGACAATATCCTACTTTTTTTGCCTTACGCCTACAGTGATTTATGAGCTTGACTTATACCCCTAGGGGGTATATACTGACATTAGATTTTATCCACATTTAGTTATGCGAAAAAATACTATCACTCAGCGTCTTAACATTATTAAAGGTCAACTGGATGCCCTATCCGCTATTATCGATGATGGGAAAAATTGCAAAAAGGCCATTGAACAATTTCGCGCTGTAAACTCTGGGCTCAAGAAAGTTATCGAACTTTACCTCCAGGAAAACCTTACATCGTGCCTTCAATCTGCAACCATAAAAGATAAAGAGCAGATCAATATTGTTCTTGGAGAATTTCTTAAAATTTCATAAATTATTAACCCATTTTCTATGTCAAAAGCTATTGAAATTACAGCTCAAAACTTCGAAAAAGAAGTTCTAAACTCAGCAACTCCGGTGCTTGTCGATTTTTGGGCACCTTGGTGTCAGCCATGCCTTATGATGTCTCCCATTCTCGACGAACTTGCTGGAGAAATGGAGGGGAAGGTAAAAATTGGAAAACTTAACACCGAAGTTCGGGAACATATGCCGCTTGCTATTCAATATGATATTCGCAGCATTCCGAATATGAAACTCTTCAAAAATGGAAAAGTTGTAAAAGAATTTATCGGCATGCGACCAATCGAGATCCTTGAAGCGGAGCTTAAAGCCGAGCTTTAATTTTACTTCAGCCCATTGATGATCGATCTCACCTGATTGATTGGGATTGAAAATCCGATGTTTTGGGCGCCTTGTGCGACGGCAACGTTCACGCCGACTACTTCGCCGCGAGTATTGATGAGTGGACCGCCGGAGTTTCCTGGATTGATGGCTGCATCTGTCTGAATCACATCCTGAAGAACTTCTGAAGTACCACCTCCGCCTGCATTAACCGTTCGAGCCATTCCCGAGATAACCCCAACGGAAACCGTGTTGCGAAATTGAGCGAGTGCGTTTCCGATTGCGATTGCCGTTTGACCTGGCTTCAATCGACCTGAATTTCCGAGTTGAACCGTTGGAAGGTCTTTTGCATCGACCTTGAGCGCAGCGATATCGAGTGTCTCTGATCGCATAAGTACCTTTGCATCGAACTTTCTTCCATCATTAAGGAGAATCGTATATGAAGCCTTTGGGTCACTCACGACATGTTTATTGGTAATGATGATACCGTCAGGACTGATGATAAATCCTGATCCGCCACCCACTTCCTTTTTCTCTGTTCCGCTTTGTTTATACTGAGGAATTTTAAATGATGGACCAAAAAAGTTCTGGAAACTCTGATCATTTCCAAGAGTATCCTGAAAAGGATCAATGTAATATTTTTGAAGAATCGGAACGTCTTTCGAAATAATTACACTCACAACCGCCGGAGACACCTTACTTACGGCATTCATTACCGACTGCTCATAGTCCGTTGTTTGAGAAAGTGGCACCGCTGCAGATGCATTATTTGGAACGGCGTGAAATGGAAGGGAGATGAGGCCAAGAACTACGACTCCCGTTATCAACGAATAAATATTAAAAATACGTTTTTCTTTCATATTTGTATTAAAAATAGGAAATATAATGTCCGTGTATAGTACGAATAAGATTTAAAAAAAGTTACACTTTTTGGAAGATTTTTGTTGACATGTCCTTCTCTTGAATTTCCTGTAATATAATATCTCGATAGTGATATTTTACTGAGATCTTCGCTGTTTTCTCATATATTCAACCATGGCTGGAACCATGGAAAGCGCAATGATGACCATGACCATTATCGTCAGATTTTCTTTGATGAATGGTATATTTCCAAAGAGATAACCAGCAATCATAAAAAGTAAAATCCAAACAACGCCTCCGATAATGTTGTATGCGAGAAAGCGTCGATATGACATGGCTCCGATACCAGCTATGAATGGTGCAAATGTCCGAATGATTGGCATGAATCGAGCGATAATAATTGCTTTGGCCCCATACTTTTCATAAAAACCCTCTGTTTGCGTGAGATATCTCTTCTTAAAAAATCGACTCGTGTCTGAATGAAATACTTTTCGGCCGAGCAACTTTCCGATGTGATAATTCACCGTGTCTCCAAGAAAGGCTGCTACAATCGCAATACATATCATTGTTTGAGCATCAATAAGCCCGCGAGCCGCAAGAGCTCCTAATAAAAATAACAAAGAGTCACCTGGAAGAAACGGGGCAATAACAAGTCCTGTTTCACAAAAAATCACTACAAAGACTATCGCGTATATCCAAACTCCATACATTTGGATGAGCGATACGAGATGAGCATCGAGATTGAGTATTATATCGATCATGATGGAAGCTGATTCTGTCCTTCCGCTTGATTATTTTCTCCCGGCGGAAGACTATCAAACTCTTGATTTCGCAAAAGATTAAGCTTCTCGAGATTTTCTTCGATCGTTCCGAATATTTTTTTCAAAATAGCATCAACAAGTGCTGTTATATTTTCTCCTGGAATATTAAGTGCGTTGTCCGTAACAAAATGCTTCATCACGGCATTCATATATTCAATGAGGGATGATTGAATTCTGTGATCTTCGTCATATCCATTTTTAATCATTCGGATCTGATCGTTTTGCGCTTGCATATACATGATCCCCATCCATACCAACACTTCATCAATAATAAGCTGACTTCGCTGAACATCCTCAGAGCGCAAAAGTGCGAGCTCATCTTCGTCGAGCGTAATATTCTGGATCGTCTCGCCGCTCATAACCTCTACTTCAAGGCCTTTATCATCCTCTTTTGCAGCCATGGTGAGATCCTGCTGGGATTCTCGATCGCCAAGAAGTAATACGGACAGAACAAATGCTGGTGGAATATTCAAGGCGAGGACGTGGGCTGCCAAAAAAGCGAGGTCGGTTCGTCCCGACTTACGCTGAAGAAACTGGGTCAAGAGCTTAGCCAGCTTTTCTTCTTTTTTCTTCCGTTTTTGCTCTCCTTTCTGAAGCTGTTTTAACTGTTGAGATGCCGCTCGCATTTGCTCGCGAAACGCTTCCATGGCGGCTTCGGACATTCCTTCACCACCACCTTCGGACGGACTAAAATTCTCCAAGTCACTCATTTTGAACGAGGGTTATTCTCATGAAACCTGACCTGTGTACTACTTTGCGTCTGCTACTGCAGCTGGAACAACACTTACGAAAACTTGTGTCTGAGCACGACCATCGAACTTGCGTCGTCGCTTCTCTTTGAAGCTCACTGTACCATCAACAAGCGCAAAAAGAGTGTGATCTCGTCCGAGACCAACATTTTCACCAACCATGAAACTTGTTCCACGCTGTCGAACAATAATGCTTCCTGCTGTTGCTACTTCGTTACCGAAAAGCTTTACTCCTAGTCGTTTTGCCTTGGAATCGCGACCGTTTTTCGAGGATCCTCCCGCTTTTTTATGTGCCATGGTGTTATGCTGATGAAAATTAAAGCAGGGGCATTTTATACTGTGACCGTGGCTGACGCAAGTCTTTTTTTGGCCTTGGCAAGCCAATGGGCAATTCCCCTATTTCAGCTTTGCTTGACGGGCACTTTTGTGCTATAATGGGGAGAAACAAACAAATATGAAATCTATATCACGCATTAGCTTCGTCTCAGCCTTGCTCGTAACGAGCCTTGTTACGAGTCCGATTGCTATGGCAATAAGCAACACTGCTATCACCGACCTTACCCCGAGCTCGAGTATCGTAGAAAAGGTAAAGCGAGATAACACCTCTTCAGGATCGACAACTGGATCGATGCTTGGTCAAATTCGAGTTCCAACAACAGCCCCATCGCTTGATTTTAGTGGAACAGGCATTGATCAGCGCAGTATGAATAACGCCCTCTTCCTTCTTCAGATTCAGCAAGATCTCAAAAAAGCCTATGCTGATTACCACTCTCTTGATTCAAAAATTAGCGACTCTCAAGAAAAAGTTTCTGCTATGAATGAAACTATTGGCACATTGCGTGAACAAATCATCAGTTTTCAGCATGAGATCGACTTAAGTGCAGAAAAAATTCAAAATATTGGACAGCAGATCGGTCTTCGGGAAAAAGAGCTCACTCTCTTAAATACGGAAATTGCGAATCGAAGCGCAGGTCTCGAAAATCAAAAAAAACTTCTCGCTGATTACATGCGAGTTCTCTATATCAAAGAAAATCGTTTCAGTGCAGACGGTGACGGCGAAACTTTAAGCTCCGCAAAACTCCTTCTTGCGGATGAGTCTGTTGGAGACACCTTCGGGAGATGACAACATTGGATATGCTCCAACATGGAGGTCAGATTATGCTTGAAAAATTTGCGGCCTCTGAACAAACCATCGCTGACATGCAAGCTCTCACTTCTGATAGAAAGCAGAAGCTTGATGCCTTGAAAAATAGACTTCTTGCTGATCGACAGAATCTTGAAGACCAACAGATTGCAAAGGCGAAACTTCTCGAACTCACTCATGGTCAGCAGCAAGAGTACGAAAAACTCATTCAGGAGTCGCAAAAACAGGAGGATGAGTCACTTCTTCAAATTGCCGCTCTTCAAGATAACTTCAATTACATCAAGGATAATTTGAGTCGTCTTGGAAACTCAGTCACTCCAGCAGATTTGCAAAAACTTCTCGATAATCGAACGCGTGCGCTTTATGATTTTCAACAGCAGAATGATGATGGGGCTCTTCTTCAGTGGCCTGTTAACCCTTCTCGTGGAATTAGTGCTTATTTCCATGATGATGCATATAAGGTGAGATTTGGAGTTGGACATCAAGCAATTGATATCCCTACGAATCAATCAACACAAATCCGCGCACCGAAAGACGGTATCGTGTATCGAACAAAAGATAATGGAATGGGTTATAGTTATATTATTCTGAGCCATAAGGGAAAGATTATGACTGTATATGGTCATGTTTCTTCTATTCTTGTTCGTGAAGGACAAGTTGTTCAGGCTGGTCAGGTTATTGGACTCACTGGTGGTATGCCTGGAACCAAGGGTGCTGGATATATGACCACCGGACCTCATCTTCACTTGGAAGTTTTGAAAAACGGTGAACATGTTGACCCTCTGGATTACCTTTCCCTTACTCTCTTACCGCTCAATAGCCTGCCGGTGAAATATGCTCGACGCGTTGAGGAACAGAGTATGCGCCACAATGATGAAACTAGCTCTTCTGGAGAGATATCTGAAACTAACGGAGATGCCAATGAGCCCCCTGTGGCTCCAGAAAAAACTCCCGAAGAGATTGATGCTGCCGTAGAACAAACTGGCAAAGACGAAATCGAAGTGTACCGCCGTCTCTTTGGTATTCCAAAGGACTCTGGTAGTATTCAGCCATGAGAAACGTAAAAAAGCAGACGGACGTAATTTTAAAACGGCTTCTGAATATTTATCCTCATGTTCATTGCGCGCTTCATTATAAGACTGTTTTTCAGCTTCTTGTTGCGACGATTTTGTCAGCACAGTGTACTGACGTGAGGGTGAATATGGTGACGCCGGGGTTGTTTGAAGCGTTGCCGGATGCGCGCGCGTTTGCGCGCGCGAAATTGAGTGTGATTCAAGGACACATCAAATCCATTAATTTTTTTCGCAATAAGGCGAAACATATCCAGGGCGCGGCAACAATGATCCTCAAGGATTTCGGTGGCGAAGTGCCGCGCACCATGAAGGACATTATGAAGTTGCCCGGCGTCGCACGCAAGACGGCGAATGTCGTTTTAGGCGTAGGCTATGGGATTCTCGATGGCGTGTGCGTAGATACTCACGTGCGACGCCTCTCCCTTCTCCTCGGCCTTACCAAACACCAAGACCCTGAAAAAATAGAACAAGATCTCATAAAATCAACCCCGCGTTCTGAGTGGAATCGCTTCTCGCTTCTTCTCATTCAACACGGCCGACAAGTTTGTATCGCGCGTCGACCACAATGTAACTCCTGTGTCTTGAATGACATCTGTCCATCATCAACCGTGCGCAAACAATCAACTTCACGCACCTCGACTCACCCTCGTCTCAAGAAAATTTCGCAGTAACTGCATGCCATCTGGCGTCCCGATACTTTCCGGATGAAATTGAACGCCATACAGGGGAAATGTTTCGTGTTCAATCGCCATACACAATCCATCTCCTTCCGTTCGTGCTACTACCCGAATAGTTGATGGAAGCGTTGATTCATCGACGAGAAGTGAGTGATACCGCATCGCTGGTATTTTTTTTGAAATGTTTTTGAAGATATTTGAGACTCCCGTATGGATAATCTCTGATGTTTTTCCATGAACTACTTCTGGAGCATGAATGATTTTTGCTCCATAGGCTGCAGCAATTCCCTGGTGGCCTAAACAAACTCCGAGAATTGGATATACACCTTGCAATCTCTGTATCACTTGTGTGCCTATTCCAAAATCTTCAGTATTCATCACCGTCCCTGGACCCGGCGAAAGAACGATATGTGTCGGTTGCAACTCTTCGATATCAGCTAACGTTATCTCATCATTTTTCATCACTAAAGGATTTCCTCCGACTTCTGCGAGATACTGATAAAGATTGTACGTAAACGAGTCGTAATTATCGATGATCAATGTTTTCATATTGCTTGTTATTCACTTTCTGTTTGCTCACGATCTTGCGCTTGCGTGAGATGACTCTTGAGCTTTTCGATTTCCCGTGGTGAAAGCTGCTGTGGTTGTGCGGCACTCATGCCAATAGAATTTTCTTTTCCGACTTTCTGAATCACTCGATCAGTCACAAATATTGGCTTCATTGCCTGTACGGCAAGTACAAGAGCATCACTCGGTGTTGCATCAACCTGTACCTCCTTATCACCGATTTGTATACAAATTTTCGAGTAAAATACGTTATTCACTACTTCAAAAATAACCACTCTCGTCAATACTCCACCAAGAGCTGCAATGGTATTTTGGAGCAAATTATGAGTCATTGGACGATGGGCATTAGTCTTGTCCAAAGAGATTGCTAAAATTTGCGCCTCAGGCTTTCCGATAACCACTGGGATAATCTTATTCTGCCCCTGACAGTAGAGAAAAAGTGCGGGATTATTCGGATCTTGAATAAGAGTAATAACGTTTACCTGTACGATATTGAGTTGTTCCATAATGTTTCATTATTATGCCTTGTGCGAGATGCAAGTATACCTCAGTGATGTGTCATGTACAATTGACCAAATCTCTCCTTTTTTATCCGTTTTGAGCTTTGTTTTTTGGCTTACATACGGTATAATTGACAGATATACACCATAATGTATGATGGTGTATGAAATTTCATACTTATGAAAAAAACAGCTCAAAAAGAATTCATCAAAAAGTGCCATACGGATCATAAACTCTACGGAACAACTACTATCGGCTCACGTGGCCAGATTGTTATTCCGGCAACGGCTCGAAAAGATCTCAACATCAAAACAGGAGATCAGTTTGTCGTTACCGGAAAGTTTGGAAAAATACTTGGACTTATCAAAACTGATGACCTTGATAGTTTTATTGCCATGATTATGCAGCATATTTCTGATGACGACATTAAACAGACTATCCGCCAAGAGTTCGACAAGATGTTTAGCAAGGAGCTCAAAAAGAAAAAATCTTAATACCTTTTACACTATTTTTCATTTATTTTTATGAACATTCCCCCAAAAATCACCGAACATGCTGCATATATTCGAGAGGGATTTGCAAAACGAAAAATCCTATACACCGTTGCTGTGTTATTCTTATACTTATTATCGTTGGAATATTAGGAAAAGGAAAGGCTCCTAATGGAACTATTCAGACCGATACTGTCAAAAAACAAAATGCGAAACTTACTGTCCTTACAACTGGACAGGTTACTTCAAGTACTGACTTGAGTCTCAGTTTCAAGACAAGTGGTGTAGTTCAGTGGGTTGGTGTTAAGGAGGGAGATGTTGTTACCGCTGGAAAGGTTCTCGCAAATCTCAGTCAGGGTGATCAGGCTGCAAGCCTTACACAAGCTCGCGGATCACTCGCTTCAGCTAAGGCAAATTACGATCGTGTTCTTGCGGGCGCAAGCAATGAAGAGGTTGCCGTTGCTCAAACGGGAGTTGATGCTGCAAAAAATACTCTCGAAAATGCTAAGAAAAATCTCGCCGATACTACCCGACAACAACAAACTCTTGTTGATAATGCCAGTGCGACACTTCTCAGCACGGGACTTCAAGCTGAGCCAGAGAGCACTATTTCAACTGGTACGATCACTATTTCCGGAACATACACCGGCACTACAAAAGGACAAGCCATTATTACTATTTACCAAGGTGGCGATGGTCTTTATTTTACAAGCTCAGGCATTTTGAGCTCTAGCGGAAGTAT
>JBBIGU010000019.1:0-23589 GCA_037447365.1 Candidatus Peregrinibacteria bacterium
TGTCTTCGGCGAACCTCAGTGAGACGTATTTCGATAATCTTAAGGTGACGTCTATTTTTCTGAAGTGCCTCCATAACCCCTGGCTTTACATGAAGAGGGACGGCAATGTTGTCGCGCGCATCTACGTCGTTATTATTTTTTACGTTACGATTGTTGTTTCTAGGTGAAGGAAGGGGGTTGGAAGAAGGGGGTGTGCTAGAAGATGATTCTTTCTTGAGATCAATAGTAACATCAGTCTTTGGCTTTGCATCAACAGACGAAGGAGACTCGGTAATTTGCAGCTGAGGAGAGATGCTGCTCTCGGTTCGAACATCATCCTTTCGCTCATTGCGATCATTGTTCTCGGAGTTTTCTTCGGAAATTCTTTCAGTGAGTACTGGAGTGGTCGCTGGGATAGACGTTGGAGCAACGGAAGGTAAAGTAAATTCTCTCGAAGATTCAGAAGTTTTTGCAGGAGCGATAGAAGGATTTACAGCGGGCTCTCGAGATGCTCGAGTATCAGAAACATTTTCTTGGGTATCTGCAGATATAGAAGAAATATCATCTTCATCATCAGGCATTGGTACGCCAGCATCACTATAAAAACGTTTTTCTTCTTCGCGGAGAACCATCGTAATTCTATCAAGAAGTTGATCGCGATAATCAATTTGACTAACAGCTTGAATAGCCTGAATACCGCCATCTACAGCAAGTGAAACCTCTTGATTGGTCGGTTCATCGACAACGCCCTGGATAGTCAAAAATCGAGACTCAGCGAGACGTCGAGAAAGAAGCTTGATCTGATATTCAGCTCGAGTTTCTGGAGTTGAGGCAAAAGTGCTTTCAATTGTTTCAAGACCTCGTTTGATTGGATAGAGTGGAGAACCATTCGTAACAGTCTGGCTTGTATAGGCAAACGTAGAAAGTCCACCAGTGAAAATAACAAACGTGAACGCAGTGACAATACTATAGGCACGCGTACCAATAAACGAAAAGAATCCTCGCTTAACAGGCTGTACAGAAGAATCAGTATTACCACCCTCCTGCATGAGCGCATAATGACGTTCAAGTCGCTTTTGCATACGAGCAGTAAACTCTCGACTTGGTGAGATAGACGGTTGTAAGCCGGTAAGAAGGCGTTCCATAGCCTCCAGCTCCTGTGGTGATAATTCTTTTTTAGGATCGAACATAAGCGAGAAGATTAATCAGCATAATAGTGTAGCATTTTTTTAAGCTCAGCAACGGCGCGATGGGTAGCCACTTTAACAGTATTTTCTTCTTTGCCAAACATTTGGCCAATCTCTTTATAGGAATACCCGGAAAGGTATCGTAAGGTTACAAGTTCTTTTTTATCTTCGCTCAGCTTTGTCAAAGCTGATTGGAGGCGCTCATTACTTAGGGCACGCTCAGTATCCGCAGCGGGATTACTCTTGTCGGGCATGACATTTTCGAGCTCATCAAGTGAGGCATGCTGAAGTTTTTTGTATTTTTTGTAATGGTCGATGACATGATTTCTGGCAATACCATAAAACCAACCACCAAACGGCTTCGACTCATCGTAAGAATCAAAGTGCTCAAGTGCCTTTAATGAAATTTCAGAAACAAGATCTTCAGCAAGTTCGCGATCACTTACTTTGCTATATACATACCGAAAAATTTTCGGCATATACTCTTCATAATATTTTTGAAATTGGGATAGATCTTTCACACTTCAAAGCATAATTGAGGTTGAGGAAAAAGGCAAAAAAATGATACGATAACGTCTTATATAATTTAACCCAACCTCGTATGAATATTCAGTATGTGTTCAAAAATATGCACCATTGGGAAGAGGTGCGAATGAAGGAGTATGCAGAGCTCAAGGAGCGAAGTCTTGAGAAGCTACTGAGTCATTTTCAGCACGACGAAGTGAATTTACAGATTCGTGGCGAGAGGTTTGATAAAAATAATGCATACGAAGTAGAGCTTATTATGGAAATCCCAGGAAAACTTTTTATAGGAAAAGAGGCAAGTCATACGATAGAAAAAGCAGTTGATTTGGCAAAAGATAGGCTCATTGGACAGTTACGAAGACATGAGGAACAGCTCAAAAGTAAAGGAAAGTCTTTTTCGGGCCTAAAGCGTGAAATAAAAGAAACTGCGCAAGGTCGCACGCATAAAAGTCTAAAATCTGACGTAAAGAAAGCAGCTTATGACAGCGCTCTTTCAAGCGAAGTTGAGTCGAATCCGATAAACACGTTCTGATCTGGCTGCATGCGATTGGTAACAATAACGGGAACCGAAGCTGATCCTCCGGTAAGTTTTCGCATCTCGCTAAGCCTATCTGGCTGATCGATAACATTGTGTTCAATATATGATATCTGTCGTTCATTTAAAAAATCCCGAAGCTCTCTGCAAAACTGGCAGTCTGGGGTTGTATAAATAGTGACCGTTTTGTTGGTTTCAAATGCGTGCATGGCGAAAGTATAATAGGTTTGTTTGCGAGAAGATAGTTTTTTCGGTACGATGCGCTCGTGGAGGAATTTATCGCACAAACAATAGGGAAAATAGCCAAGTTGGGAAGCAGTTTTTATCAAAATATTCAACTGCTCGATATCTCGTGGCCCCAGATGATCGTAGATATTTCGCTTATCGCGATACTTTTCTATTATCTTTTTGTCCTGATTCGGGAAACGAGAGCATATCTTGTATTAAAAGGTCTTATCGTGCTGGGAGTTGTATTTGCTATTAGCCAAGTATTTAATCTTACGGCAGTGAGTTGGTTGATGAATAAGTTTTTGGCCACGCTCATTCTCGCTATTCCAATTATTTTTCAACAAGAGCTGAGAGAAGGTTTGGAAAGACTGGGTCGAACAAGAAGGTTCCTCAGTGAACAGGTGAAAGAGGCGGACTTTATGATTCGAAATATTGTCGAAGCATGTGAAGAGCTAAGAAAAAATAACAAGGGCGCGCTTATTGTTTTTGAAAACTCCATCTCTCTCTCGGAATATATCGAAACCGGCGTTGAGATTAGCGGAAAGATTACAAAAGATCTCATCGTCGCGATTTTTCAAAAAGACTCTCCGCTGCATGATGGGGCTATTATTATTCAAGAGGGGTTGATTAAATCGGCAGCAAGCCTTCTTCCGCACTCATTCAAAAATTATGGAAATATTCATGGAACTCGTCACAAGGCAGCACTCTCTCTTTCGGAATCAACAGATGCAAAAATAATTGTAATTTCAGAGGAGCGAGGTGTGATTTCGTGGATAGATAAGGGAAGAATTGAAGGAAATGTATCACCTGAGCGACTGGTGTATCTTTTAAGTTATCTCAAGCCAAAGACAAAAAGTAATCTTAAAAAAATTGTAGTACCTATACCATGAAGGAACTTTTTCTTAAAAACTGGTTATTAAAAATAGTGAGCATTGCCTCAGCACTTTTGTTGTGGTTTGTCGTGGTTGGTCTGCAGAATGCACCTCAGCAATTTGAGACACCGCTCGAGATTAAGCCATTTAATCTATCCGAACAGTACACGGTAGTGGGAAGTTTACCACATGCAAAAGTAAAAATTTTGGCAGATAAAGATGTGCAACGGCAAATTCGGCCAGAAGATTTCGACGCCTATATTGACCTCAAGAATACTGAGCCAGGGAAGGTAACGAGCACCGTATATGTAACTTCAAAAAATCCAAGGGTTGCGATCGTGAGCGTGTCGCCAGGAAGCGTAACGGTGGCTATTGAAAAAATGATAGAGAAGGAGATGGTGGTTGAATACGAGATATCGGGAAAGGTCAGAGATGGATCTCAGTTAAAAGGAATTAAAGTAAATCCACAGAAGGTTCGGCTTTCTGGAGCCATTTCAACCATGAACGCTCTTAAAAAGATAAAGGCAATGATTGTGTTGAACGGAACAGAAAATCATACATTTACAGGAAGTCATCTGTCTCTTGTTGACCAAGATGGAAAACCCCTTCAGGGAATAAAAGTTACTCCGGACTCAGTAGATGCCACAGTTGAAATTGATGCCATGCAACAGGAAAAAATTATTCCAATCAAACCTCGATTGAGTGGAGCATTGAAGAGTGGATTTTTGAGCAAGATTACCGTTCGTCCAAACGTCATAAATCTTCAGGCGAATAGTAAAATTTTAGAAGGCATTGCAGCTATCGAGACCGACGTAATCGATCTCGATAAGGTGACGAAGACAGGAACATATCCGGTAAATATCGTGCTACCAAAGGATACTCATACTTTTTCAGGAACAAAGGTAGATGTTTATCTTGAAATTGCAGAAGTTCAATAATTCGATTGATTAGCAGAAGTATGGACATTCGGAAAACATCTATCTTGCCGCTTCGCTGCCTCTGTCTGCCGGACGAATCGGTGGTGAATATTTTGAAGTATCTCAAGAAAATTAAAAAAAATACCTGCGATATGGTGGAGATAGGAATCGAGACCTTGAATAAGAGTGAGTGGGAGTCATCAATAAGAACGATAAAAAACGCTACAAACATACCACTCATACTTGCCGCAAGAGGGAAGTTACTCACGAATAAAACCGCAGAAATTTATGAGTCCGTAGCCAAAGAAGGTTGGGAGTGGGTCGATGTAGATGGACGGTCCGATAAAAAAATGATCAAAGATCTTATAGAAAAACTTCCTCACGACGTCCATCTCATTCTTTCAGTTCATCTCACAACAACTCCTCCCGTCGCTACAACGAGAAAGTGGATTGAAGACATGCGAAAATTAGGAAAAAAAGCCCCAACAGTTCCAAAAATCGTAACAACTATTAAACGGTCGTGGGATATTTTTCGTCTTCTTCAAGGTATTCAGGAGTACGAGGAAAAGAATATTGGTATTGTTCTGCATGGACAGGGTCCAGAAAGCAAGGAAAGCCGTGAATTACAGGCGATAGCCGGCTCAAGCATCACTTATCTCTGTTTAAGCGAAAAGCTGGCTACAGGAAAAGGACAGTGGACAATTGAGGCCTGGAACCGTAGAATACGCACGCTATAAAGCACAAAGCACCACTTACCCCAAAAATATGAGTCTTAGTATCGGAATTGTCGGCCTTCCAAATGTTGGAAAATCAACACTCTTTAATGCACTTGTCCGATCAAAAGCAGCGCTTGCCGCCAACTATCCATTCGCGACAGTCGATCCAAACGTCGGTGTTGTTGAAGTGCCAGATCCTCGAATCAAACAGCTCATCTCGGTCGAAGCTCCTCAAAAAACAATTCCAGCCGTTGTTGAGTTCCATGACATCGCCGGTCTCGTAAAGGGTGCTTCTACTGGTGAAGGTCTTGGGAATCAATTTCTCGCACACATTCGTGAGTGTGACGCGATTGCACAGGTAGTACGTGCATTTACTGACGACAATGTCATTCATGTTCATGGAAATGTGAATCCAAAACAGGATATTGAGGTTATTCATGCAGAGCTTCTGCTTGCTGATATGCAATCACTCGAAAAGCGTCTCGGAAAAGCGAGAAATGATGTTAAGTCAAACAAGCCGGGTGCACAAAAAGCCCTCGACCTCTTTGAGCGAATAAATACGGCATTTGGTGCAGGAACATTGGCGAAAGATATTGAAATGACAGATGAAGAAAAACTTCTTATTAAAGATTTGCATCTCCTGACTGCAAAACCGTTTCTTTTTGTGGCGAATGTGGATGAGTCTCAATTGGCAACATTTGATACGAAAAAAGCAGTAGCAGACTGGGGTCTTCCTGAAAATTCAATTATTATTCCAATCTGTGCAAAAATTGAGGAAGAGCTTATTGGCATGTCCGAAGAAGAATTAGAAGGTTTCCTTAAAGAGCTTGGTATCGAAGAGTCCGGTATTAACAAGATGATTCGTCAGGCCTATGCAACGCTCAATCTCATTACGTATTTCACCTCAGGACCAAAGGAAGTTCACGCATGGACTATTGAGAAGGGAACGCTCGCTCCAAAAGCGGCAGGCGTTATTCATACCGACTTCGAAGCCGGATTTATTCGCGCAGAAGTTATTGGATTTGAGGATTATATATCATCCGGAGGAGAAGCTGGCGCAAAAGAAAAAGGAAAAATGCGTCTTGAAGGAAAAGACTATGTCGTTCAAGACGGCGACGTGATGCACTTCCGATTTGCGAATTAAAGGAACTCTACAGTATGTACATTATATGTTCTTTAGTAGAGCTTTTTGTTTTTGTAATCCCAGAACTGATAAGCGAGATAAAAAGTTACCACTATAACCATACCAATAGTTGCAAAGTTGAGAATAATGCCATAATGTCCAATTTCCCAAATAAGTGTAGCTAATGCGAAAATAGTAATGGATCCTGTGGCGATAATCATTGATCGACCTTCCTGGAAACGAGAAACGAAACGGGGCATAAATTTACCAAGAAGAAATCCCATAGCAAGGAGAAGGAGGAATCCAACATAGACGCTGACATTTGAAATGCGGATGAAGTGTTCAATAATGAACGGATGAGCAATCCAAAAGCCAATAGTAAAACAGAGAAAGAGGGTAAAGAAAACTTCTTTCATGCGAAAAACACGAACAACACTGATAACTCCATCAATTTTCTCTAAATCAGTAAAAATAGACTGTAGGGTATCGTAACGCTCAATAGCAAACGTAATGTGGACAGTAGCCTCATTGCTAAACCATCCTTTGCTTGTACCGCTAAGATCAATAAGGCTTACGGAAAGTTTTGATAAAACAGTAACGATATCAGCTACCATGCCAGTACGATCAAAAACTTTGATACGAAGGGATATATGCTCGCGTTCATTCGGCTGAGAAACTCGATCAAGAAGTTTTCCAAAACGATTGTGATCTCGAGACATGTTGGATAATTTTTGATCTGGATAGAGGCTTTGAATAACATCGATAGCATCGAGAGATCCGTCACCAATGGCGATGAGAAGTTGTTGAAGATCGTTATATTCGGGATGGTGATTTTTGATAAGTGAATCCTGAATACGTTTAAAAGGAATGTCATCAATGAGGCCAACTCCAGCTCTATAAAAAGCTTTTTGAAGAAGTTGTTTTCCAATAATGATCTTGGTTTTGGAGGTTTCCTTGTTGAGAAATTCTCGAATACGATTTTTAGCAACACTGGTTTTTGCAAAATTAAGCCAGTCGCGCTGAGGTCCACAGCTACTTCGATCCATGACAATATTAACAGTGTCACCGCTCTTAAGAATGGTGTGCAAAGGCTTGTTGAAGCCATTAACATCAGCATTCATAGCATAATTCCCAACATCGCTATGAATGGCATATGCAAAATCAATAGCTGTCGATCCCTTTGGGAGATGAATAGCATCGCCCTTTGGAGTAAAGACAAATATTTTATCTTCAAAAATATCTGCTTTTACTTTTTCAACAAAATTGCGACTATCGAGTTCTTGTTGTTCAAGTTCAAGAATTTGAGTCATCCATTTTGTTCTCCATTCTTCATTATTTTTCTCGCTACCTTTTCGTTTTGAGCCGAGGAAGTAGTAGGTTGTAATACCGTAATCAGCTTCGTTATCCATCTCGAGAGTTCGAATTTGAAATTCGGTGAGTGTTCCATCGATACCGAAGATAGTAGTATGGAGACTACGGTAACCATTGATTTTTGGGACAGCGATATAATCCTTAAAAGATCCTGGTCGCGGCTTAAACATGGTATGAATAATGCCGAGAGCTCGGTAAGCATCTTCGGCAGTTGGCACAACAACACGAAGGGTTATGAGGTCATGAAGGTCATCAAGATTTTTATGTTCAAGTTCAATTTTTCGAAAAATACTAAGAAGAGTTTTTTTACGCTGAAATACTTGTGCCTCAATTCCATGTCCGCGAAGGACATCAACAACACGATGAATGGTTTCATCGCTCTTTGGCGTCATGCGTTCCTCGCTATCATTAATAACATGAGAGTATCGTTGAAATTCTTCTGGATACAGATAGCGGAAACAAAGATCCTCAAGTTCAGACTTAATGCCCTGAATACCAAGCAGGCTTGCCATAGGGACATATATTTCGAGCGTTTCACGAGAGATTCGACGCTGCTTTTCTGGCTTATCAATGAAGTGAAGGGTTCGCATGTTATGCAAGCGATCAGCCAATTTAATGAGAATAACACGTGGATCTTTTGCGGTATGAATAAGAAGTTTTTTGAGTGACTCAACTTGTCGCGACTCCATATCATTTTGGTAGTGCACTTTTGACAATTTCGTAATTCCCTCTACGAGAAAAGCAACACGTTCACCAAACTTATCTTCAATTTCTTGAACGGTATGCGGCGTGTCTTCAGGAACATCATGCATGAGGGCAGCAATCAGGGTGTCTTCATCGACTTTGAGCTGTGAGAGTATCTGGGCAGTCGCAATCGGATGGATAATATAAGGACTACCGTCTTTACGAACCTGGCCCTCATGGGCTTTTCGTGCAAATTCAAAAGCTTCAATAAACTTCTCTTCATCAAAACCGGAAAGCTGTTGCTTTACCTTTTGCGCAATATCGAGAATATCTCGAAGAAGCGGATCCGATGAGGGAGTTTTTTTGGCCATTGATTAAAAGTAAGCTGAAGACTCCTGATATTCTCCTACATAAAGCTGAAAATGTCAAATTTTTGGATAGACAAAGACCAGAAAGACATAAAAGATAACAACATATATGGAAAGTATGTATAGCTGCATCGGATTGTCGCAAAGCTGATTTCGTGATACAATAATCCGAACACTTTGAATCAAAAAAACATGTCATCGGACGTTAATACATATCACAAATTAAAGCCACTTCATCAGGAAGGCTTATTCCCAGGAAAGAAAGCGATTATCTCTCTTATAAAAAAAGAACCAGAAATTATTCCTGTTGGCGCGAAGGATCCTATAAGTGGACGAGTAGGTAGCTTTGTTCGTCAGGCGTTGGCAACGCTCCTTATTTTTGGAATATTTTTTGCAGTTATCAACTGGGGCGCTATTACACAAATCGTTTCATGGGAGTATCAAAAATTTACGCAGCATACAGATACGAATAATGCTCTTTATGGAATACTTGAAGATAAGGTCGTAAAAGAAGAACCTCTCCCAATTGCAAAAAATAGTGAAGAGGCTAAAAATCAAATTCCGCCAATGAATCTCATGGTAGCACCTCCAGACACACGACTCGTTATTCCTCGTATTAATAGAAATGTTCCAGTGGTAAATGTCAGTACAGAGGCGCTTATAAAGAAGGACTGGGCACAGCTTGAGCGAGATATGCAGGAGGCTCTTCGGTTCGGGGTAATTCATTATCCAGGAACAGCGAGACCAGGTCAGCAAGGGAATATCGTTATCACGGGCCATAGTTCATACTTTCCTTGGGATCCAGGAAGATTTAAGGATGTATTTGCGGTACTTCATGATGCGAGAAAAGGTGATCAGATCCTTTTATATAACAATCAAAAACGATACATCTACGAAGTAACAAATATCAAAAAAATATGGCCATCTGAGCTCGATGTACTGAAGCCATCTTCAGAAAATAAGCTTACACTCATTACGTGTACGCCGGTTGGAACAAATCTAAAACGCCTTGTAGTAGAGGCAAGGTTAGTGAAGGTTGAGTCATAAGCTGCAAATACCAGCAACACCGGGAAGTACCGTGTGGCATTTAGGCATTATCGATGTCCTGAAGCTTCTTCAGTAAGTCCTCTTCCTTTTGCTGTTCTTGTTCTTCATGAGAAGCCTCTGCCTCCCTAAGCGCAATTCTTTTTTGTTGTTCTTCAAAGGCATTCCATTCATTTTTATGAACATCATTAAGCTTTTTCATCTCAGCGTCATATTCGGTATCAATTTTTTTGAGCTGCTCGCGCTCATTCACGAGAATCGTTCGGAGCTTAATGATTTGATCTTCATTCATAATCGGAAGAACTTGGAACCAGTAATCACGCTCTTCGTCATTCATTGATTCAGTTTTAATCAAAAGAGCTACTAGATCAGGGAACTGGTTTTTAACTGACTCAGGAATAGTGTATTTTTTAGCGATATCGGCGAGCTGATCTGCGTCAATACCAAACTCACTTGCAACTTTTGGGTCGACAACAGGAGTTGTAGCAGTCGAATCGGTGATAGGTGTAGCCCCGGAACCGCTCGCAGTGACAGCTAGAGTAGAAGTTGCAGAAGCATCTCCGATATTTCGGAGATCAATAGTTGATCCGTCCTGTTGTCCGGCGATCGGACTTTGACCTGATGTGTCGCTCATGTAGACATATTACATGATAAATATTTCATATCCAATACCTTCGATGATGATGGTGTCGATTTCGGTATGAGTTTGAACTTCTGGGGATTCCTGTGACATGTTTGTTTTTTTGTATTTTTGTTCGTATAATTGTATCAAATTTTGAGGCTTTTTTCAAGCCGTAAACCCCAATGCATGACCGATAGAGAAGACGCAAAACACCGAATCGAAAAGCTCAGGAAAAAAATCAACGAACTAAACTACAAATACTTCGTTTTGGATGAGTCAGAAGTTGAAGAATCCGTGAGAGACTCACTGAAAAAGGAGCTTAAACAGTTAGAAAGCGAGTATCCAGAATTCATTACACCAGACTCTCCGACGCAACGAGTTGGAAGTGCGTTGTCAGGAAGATTTGCTAAAATTCCTCATATTTCCAAGAAGTGGAGCCTCCAGGACGTCTTCAATGAACAGGAATTGCGAGACTGGATGGAGCGAATCGAGAAATATCTCCCAGGACAGGAGCTCTCGTTCATTGGTGAATTGAAGATCGATGGTCTCAATATCACGCTTCATTACAAGTCGGGACAGCTCGAAAAGGCTATAACACGCGGAGATGGCGAGGTAGGCGAGGACGTGACCCACACGATTCGTACAATTGAAAGTATCCCATTGTCACTCACAGAATCGATAGATTTAGAGGTTTCTGGTGAGGTTTTTATGTCAAAAAGTGCCTTCGAGAGGCTCAATAAAGAAATGGCTGAGAATGAAGAAGAACCTTTTGCCAATGTGCGAAATGCGGCAGCAGGAACCGTAAGGCAGCTCGATCCGCAGGTGGCTGCGAGCCGTGACTTGCAGGCGTATATGTACGAGCTTGGGGCGAATACGTTGGCGGCCCAGCCCGACTCCCAATCGGAAACATTGAAGACATTTCAGCGGCTGGGCCTTCGCATCAATCCAACCTACAAGATACTTCATACTGCGCAGGACATTATAAAGTATCGAAAAAGTTTCGAAGAAAAACGTGACTCACTCGACTACGATATCGATGGAATTGTTGTAAAAGTAGATGATAAGACGCTCTGGTCTCGTCTTGGATTTACCGCAAAGGCGCCGCGGTACGCGGTCGCCTTCAAGTTCCCAGCCGTTCAGTCAACATCTCAAATTCTCGATATTCAAGTCCAAGTTGGACGAACAGGAACACTCACACCAGTCGCACATTTGAAACCAACAGAAGTTGCAGGTGTGACCGTGACACGCGCCACCCTTCACAACGAAGACGAGATCGCCCGAAAGGATATTCGAATTGGAGATACGGTAGTTATTCAGCGCGCAGGTGATGTCATCCCTGAAGTGGTTTCCGTCCTCACAGACCTTCGAACCGGCCACGAAAAGCACTTTCACTTTCCAAAAGTCTGTCCAATCTGTGGTTCCGGTGTCACGCGAAAAGAAGGCGAGGTAGCTTATCGTTGTACTAACTCAGAATGCTTCGCGCAAAAGTCAGAGCGCCTCTTCCACTTCGTCTCCCGCGACGCGATGAACCTCGATGGCCTTGGTGAAAAAGTCATCATTCAACTCCTCGAAAACGAACTCATTAACGATCCTTCAGACTTCTACGACCTCACGGCCGAAGACCTCATGTCACTCCCGCTCTTCAAAGAAAAGCGCACAGAAAATATTCTCAACTCAATCGAAAATAGCAAAAAAGTCACACTCGATCGTTTCATCTACGCACTCGGAATTCGATATCTCGGCGAGCAGGGTTCATCCGAACTCGCGCAATACATTCTCAGTCGCGAAGGAAGTCCATCCCATTACTCCATCGAAAAATTTCTCCACTTCATCAAAAAACTCTCCATTGAAGAGCTCAACAACCTCGAAGGCATCGGTGAAAAAGTTGCCACATCGCTCTACGATTACTTTCAAAATGCCAAACACATCGAGCTCATCGAAAAGCTCGCACGCCACGGCATCGAAATAGAAATCGCCACACCAAAAAAACAAACCCCAGTTCTCGGAAAATCCTTCGTCTTAACTGGAACACTCTCCCAAATGTCCCGCAACGAGGCCAAGGACCGCATTAAATCCCTCGGCGGAAAAGTCCTATCCGCAATCACTCACGACACCAACTTCCTCATCGTGGGCGAAGATCCCGGCAGCAAAGTCAAAAAAGCCACCGAGCTTGGCGTAAAGCTGCTCTCAGAAGATGAATTCCTAAAAATGCTCGAATAATAAAGCTGAGATTTGACAAAAATATAAAAAGATTTAAAATAGGAGATCTAAACTAAATTTCCTGTATATGCTTCGTATCGGAGAAATACATCATTTTGATCAAGATGGCGCGAAGAAAGATACTCGACGCCTAGAAGCCACAAGATCTGGCTATGGAGATCAGTTGCTCAGAATTGCCGCTCTAAGAGGTAAGAG
This sequence comes from Candidatus Peregrinibacteria bacterium, assembly GCA_037447365.1. Classification (GTDB taxonomy): domain Bacteria; phylum Patescibacteriota; class Gracilibacteria; order UBA1369; family UBA12463; genus CALREA01. Next base: position 12,587 of record JBBIGU010000019.1, read on the forward strand.
TTTATTAGCAGAGCCGCCAAAAGTTTCTATCGATATGGGTGGCGGGAATATGAAGCTTGCTGGAATTTTTGTGCCACCAGGAGAAAGAGGAGATGTTCTTCCTCATTTAATGATGGATGTAGCATTTCAAGTTGCTGAAACAGTAGGCTCACCAATAGCGGAAACTTCAATTATACGAAAACCACTTATCGCAAAATTTCTTATACAGTATGGATTTGAGCCAGTATCTCGAGCCACACTTGCAGAGATTTTACCAAGAAAAAATAATTCAGCCGTTCCGAGAATAAGAATTTCAGCAAGAAAAAATCTAACAGACCCTTATCTTCCAAATTGGTACGAGGTTCAAGATGGAAATATTGATATAGATTCAGGAAATCCAATCGTTCCGATATATACTCGATACGTATTGGCGAATCCTGATATGGCCATGGCAATGCGAACAAGAGACGATATTATAGAAAATAACCGGGTTAGAATTTTTCCAAAAAGAGTTCAAGGGCTCAATAAATAGATTTACTCCACCACCTCCCCTCCGGACATCGCGGCGACATTGTCAGTAAAGTTTTAAAAGCCACGGAGCTTGATGTAAAGCTGCTCTCCGAATATTAATTCATCACAGCTTCAAGATATAGACAAAAACATAAAAAAATGTTATAATTTGAACAGCAAAAGTAAAAAAACAAAAAATAAAAATGACAGAAAGGACTTTAACAGAAGGTTTTTTAGAAACGGCAAAATCTCAAGGCGAATCAGCACAACCAGTGGTGAGAGATTATTTGATGGGCCTTACGGCATCGGCCTTGAGTGAAGTTTACAATGGCGAAGCGCGACAGAATGAAACGGTACCTGTTTTAATAGGTGGAATTGCATTGAAAAAAGGGTACCTTATCGACTTTCCGAGATATACGACTGACATTGATTACAGCACGCAGAGAACATTTTTTGAGGGAAGAGGGCCTTTGGACGCAGACTATTATCGGGATCGCATGCAAGATGCTGCTAGTATCGTTCGCGAAAAAGTAAATAAAGTTTATGGCTCCGAAGCTATGTCGCCGAATGGAATTATCATGGATGTAGAGAGGCGATTAATCCGGGGAGGTCCTTTGGCGACACTAAGAACGCATATAAAATTTCCAAGATTTTTAAAGTACGACGATCTAAAAATTAAAGTTGAAACAAATACAACGAGAACCGAAGAGCATGGCGCATTGCCACCAAGAGTCCTTCCGTTACTTCATAGATATGGAGATGCCAAGGAATTGGATATGGGAACCCTAACAGTAGAGGATATTAGAAAAATTCACTCCGATAAGCTATTTGCATTAATGGATCGACTTTCGGATACGAGTGATATGGCAAAAACTTCAAGAATGAAGGATATCTTTGATGTTTGGTATATTTCTCAATTTTACCAAAATGATAGATTACCTGAATTATTCGACGCACGTGTTCAAAGAGAAACAAAAAGAGGAGCAAATATTGAGGAAATAGAAGGAACAATACAAAGGATTCTGCGAGATGGTGATCAATTTTTAAAATGGCTCGAGGACATTATTAGACAAAACATACCAGGTCTCGACGGGAAGAGTACTGATGAGGTTGTGAAAAGAATGGTTTTGGGACTTCCAAAAAAATACAACTTTCCTTCTGCGAAAGTTTTAGTAGAAAATCTCGTAATGGAATTGCAGAGAGTTTATCCTATCAGGTAGTCCACTCTACTCCACCACCTCCCCTCCGAACATCGCGGCAACATCATCAGCGAAGTCGAGGCCACTTGGCAAACTATTAGTCGAGCCAGAAGAAGTATCTACCGATCCATAATCTGGACTATCGGAAGATATGAATTCTTTTTTGTGTTCGATAGGCGAGTGAAGTTCGACGCGTTCAAGTTTTGATTCAATTTTGACACTAGCGCCAAGGGTTTCTTCGATAATTTTTTCAAGTTCTGCTCGCGAAGCGCCCTCCATCACACCATCTTGGTGAAACTTAGCAGTAAAGGCGAGAGTAATAACGTGTCCCTCGACAGCAAATCCGCGAACATCCCTCAAGGAGATACGTAATTTTGGAGTTTTGATGCGTTCAATAATACGAGGCCACTCTTTTTTGAGCTCATCGTGAGTGATAGTACGACCAGTCAGGACTTTTTCAGGCTCTTGCTGTACAGGCGGAGTAGATTTTGTCGCTACAGGAGCTGAAATTGTGGGAGTTGAGACTGTACTATTTTTTTGTTCAATAACAGGAGCAGGTACGGTTTTTGCTGGTTGAACAGGGCTATTTACCGTCACGACAGGAGTAGATACAACCTGTGTCGCCACCACATTCGGATGGAGCGTTTTGATAACCGCCACCTCGAGAGGGAGCTGGGTAATCATGGCATTTTTGAGCTGATCAAAAGCTTTTTGGAAATGCTCAATCATAACGATGAGCTGACTGGCCTCATCCATCTTCTTTGACTCAACGGCATGAAGCATTTCGTTTCGCATTTTCTCAAGAAGTTCCTTCGTAAGTTGAGCAAAATCAACACCTTCTTCATAGAGTTCCTGAATGAACTTCAGTGCTCCTGCAGAATCTCGATTCTTCAAAAGATTATAGAAATTCTCGATAGCGCTATTACCGGCAACACCGAGAATAAGTCTCACGTGATCCTTGGTTAACTTCCCATCAACGAGGAGTTGTTCAAATAAACCGATCGCATCACGAAGGCCTCCGTCAACATGTCGAGCAATCATTTCAAGCGCCTCATCTTCGGCCGTAACACCCTCGCTCTGAGCAATATACGCAAGTCGAGTCATGACAGTCTTCACATCAATTCGTTTAAAATCAAATCGCTGACATCGAGAAATAATCGTCTCCGGAACTTTGTGTGACTCTGTTGTGGCGAGAATGAAGAAGACATTTGCAGGTGGCTCTTCCAAAGTCTTCAGAAACGCATTAAATGCCCCCTTAGAAAGCATATGGACTTCATCCACGATATAGACCTTATTCTTCGCCCGAGTCGGCGCAAAATGAAGTTTGTCGATAAGCTCGCGCATATCATCCACGCCAGTGTTCGATGCGGCATCAATTTCAATTACATCAATAAGTCGACCAATCGTAATATCCTTACAAATATCACACTCTTCACATGGCTCGGCATTTTCGCCCAAATTCAAACAGTTAATCGCCTTTGCAAACAGCCTCGCCGTCGACGTCTTCCCCGTTCCACGTGGTCCAGTAAAAAGATACGCATGCGCCAGCTGGCCCTTCTTCAAGGCATTTGTCAGTGTCACGCGCACATGATCCTGTCCAACCAAGTTGGCAAAGGTTTGTGGCCGAAATTTTCGATAGAGAGAGATGTCGCTCATATGTGTGTTACATGGGGTCTCATGCTAGCACATTTTGATAAACTGCCGAATCTTTTTTTCAAACACCGGTCGCGCAAACTTTTCAGCATGGTCTCGTATCTTTCGAGGGCTGTATAAGTGCTTATTCAAGAGCATCTTTGCCATGGCCGCCTCTAGGGAATCAACCGTCGGCTCGTAAAATAGCTCACCAGTGACGCCTGGCACAACCGTCTCGAGGGCACCACCGGACCCAAATGCCAAAACTGGCTTACCGCAGGCCATAGCCTCGATCGGAACAATTCCAAAATCATCCTCGCCCGGGAAGATAACCGCGCGACAATATTGCATGTATTCATTCACGACCGAGTCATCTTTGAATCCAAGAATCTCAACATTTGGTGCCGCAATTTCACGAAGAAATCGCTCTTGCGGACCCGTACCAACCACGATCAATCGTTTTCCGAGTTTATTGAACAGCTGCACGGCGAGGTCCACGCGCTTATACGGACTGAGTTGCGAAACGATCAAGAAAAAATCTTCACTCTGGTCACTCACGGTAAATCGATCAACTTCAACAGGGGGATGGATAACATCACTGTCACGCCCATAATATTTATGAATACGTCTCTGAATATTATACGAATTCGCAATGTAGAAATCGGGCCTGTCAGAAGCCAATCGATCCCACTCGCGCACATATCGCATCTTTCGTTGAATCATGTAGCCAGCAAGTCCTGAATACCGATGATCCTCCATATACTGATGAGTGTAGTCCCACAAATATCGAGAAGGTGAATGACAGTACGAAATATGTTTTGTTTTCTGTGGAGTTAAAATTCCATGCGCAAAAGAATGACTCGAACTAAGAACAATATCATATCCCGTAAAATCAAACTCTTCGATCGCCCTCGGCATATCGTCAAAGAAAAATCGATAGAGTCGTCCAGGCCACTTCGCCCACTTCTGTATCGAAGAAGTGACAACACGTTCAGGAGCAAAATGCTTCCCCATCGTCTTCTCATCGTACATGAGTGTAAAAATCGGGGCATCCGGGTACATCTCGCTCAAAACCTTAAGCACCCGCTCCGCTCCTCCATACCTCACCAAAAAATCGTGAACTAAAGCTATTTTCATGCCATTAGTATACGGCCGAAATCCCCAAATCAGCCAGCAATTCATGATAGACACCAAAGCTGCTTTGTGCTATAATGAAACGAAGCATAAAAACAAAGACACATAATATGCCAGAACAGAATAATACTCCGCCACAAGCACCAATAGCTCCTGGTTCAAAACCAGTTTCATTATCAAAGGCGCCACAAACAGGAAGAGACGATCAAAAGAAAGCGCCAAGCACATCGAATACCATCGAGGGGGTAATTACCGATGCTGCAAAAGAAATTGGAAAAAAGCCAGACGAACTTCTCAATAAGCTCAGAAAGCTCAAGAGCAAGATGATGAAGGAAAAGCTCAAAGTAACGCTCGATACAGCAGAGGAAATTCAGCATCTCAAGACGCTGGTACAGGAGTCACTTCTTCAAAAAGAAGGATATAAAGAGAGGCAGAAGAAGCCAAAAGAAGCAGCCGATAAAGATTATGACCAGGAGTTAATTGACGTAGGTTTACATGGAGATAAGTTTATTGGAGAGCTCGTAAGATCGATTGATAATATCGCTCGAAGAGAGCAGGCGGAAGATGAAATCAATAAACTCCCTGGCGTAAAAGACGTCTTGGGTGGAATTGAAAAGGTCGAAGACTTGCGAAAATTAGATGCAAAAACGCTGATCGCCCTCGAAGATAAATACGAAGGAATTTTGCTTTATGCGTTCACAGACGTGGTCGGCGAAAAGAAAAAGCTCGACTTCAAAAACTGGTCCGCCTATGCCAATCCAGCGCCAGGAACACGCTTACAGGTAAACTTCCGTGGAAACAGTGACGCAGAAACGCTTCTCGGTGGCGCAGATCTTCTCCCTCCATCAGTTCGAAGAATTACCGTGTATTCCAACGGAGACGAGGAAGATGCACGAACAAGTGAACGTCGACTTGGGCTTAAGGGTAGAAACAAGGCAGGAAATGGATTCTTCGATAAAAAGGGATACATTCCAATTTACTCAGGTGATGTTATTGAAATCGGTGGAAGGGAACGAAAAAAGGACGACACTGGTATCGACAAAGATTTTGAAATGAAATTCAGAAAGAAAAATCCAGATGGCTCGATGGGCCCACTCGACGAAGAAGCTTATGCAAAATTCGATGAAGAAAGAAAAGACGATAGTGATAAGGCTTGGCTTGAAAAGAAATTGAAAGACAATCCAAATGCTCAGCGTGGTAAACAGATCACGCCAGAAGAAGTTCAGGCGCTCATTGGAAATATTGAAGCCTCAGGGTCAGCGAAGAAGGTCGTTGAGGCCGCTCTCGCAGAAGTAGAAAGAGGTAAGACGATCGACAAGCGCAGTGAAAAGCGATGCTGTGGTGAAATCGTACGAGGCGTCTATAAGGCGGCTAAAATGAAAACAAGATGTATTTACATGGACATCAACTATGATGGTATCGATTGCGGTACGCATCATGCAGGTCCAGAGATGATGAAAAATATTAAACCGGGAGACTGGCTCTTTTACAACAACAAGAATCCAAACTGGAAGGGTCTTCACAGCGCAATCGTGTTAAAGTACGATTACGAGACAGGTGATGCAGTAGTAGCAAGTGGATATGTCGGCCATCCAATGAAAATTCACACAACAAATCTCAAGAAAAATCCCGTCACTCGAATTGCAAAACCAGTAGAAGCGTAAACTGTAATATTCTGTATATATGCCACCACGAGAACAGCCAAAACCAGTAGAAGTTCAAAAGCCATCAGTTGAGCAAGGGCAAGAGCGTCTCGACAGACTCAGACCTGTGTTTGATGCGCAAAAAAAGGAGCGAGAGGATTTCAAAGAAAAGGAAGGGATTCGCAACTTTACCCCAGAACAAAAGGCGCGATTTGAAAAAGCATTTGGACGACCATTAAATGGCGAAACATTACAAAAATTAATTGTCGATGATGTTACGGATATTGAGAAAAAAGATCCGGGAATTACAAAAATGCTTTTGTGTGAAGACGAAGGTGGTGTAAAAAAATTCAACGCACTTGGGAATCACGATCTCGAGTGGAACGTTGGTTTGAAGAATCTCGTAAATGAAAAAGTCGGATCGGTCGTTCTGAAGATTCATCCACAAAATCTCGATAAAGGCGGAAATAAAATTCTTTTAAAGCGCTATCCAGAGGCAAAAAAAGCTTACGACGAATACAAAGCAAACGGAACGGTAACATATTTCGAGCGCAAAAGTACTATGAAGGCTCAAGGTAATTTTTATGATAGCGATGGGTATCTTCGTATCCTTCAGGGTGACACATGGGAAGAGGGAAAGATGATGGACGATACGGAATATGCTCAATACAAAACAAAGGATGAAGAAAATCAGAAAAAAGGACTTCCGGTTTGGAAGGAGGGGGAAGATGGACAGCCGGGCACACTTGAGTACAAGCCTCTCGATCTCAATGGAAAGACAGAAGTTGTCGATCAGATTCCAGAATCTGTTTTGTCTCCAGCGCAAAAAGAAATGGCAAAAATTATTGAACAGAGGTTTTTGGCAGCCGGTCTTCCAAAATCCGTTGCCGCAGCTGCAATCGTAAACGCATATGCCGAGTCAGGATTACGGCCAGGAGCTACGGGAGATAGTGGTCACAGCATTGGACTCTTTCAGCTTCATGATCGCGGAGGTGGACACGGCATGTCAGTAGAGGAGCGAAAGGATCCGGTGGTAAATACCGATACGATCTTGAAACGAGAAGTTTTGAAGGGTTTTGGTAAAAATCTTCGCGCTGCAGCTGCGAGTGGAGCATCAATAGCAGAGCTCTCGGCAATATTTTCTCGAGATATTGAGCGTCCACGAGATAGGGAAGGTGCAATGGCGAAACGTCAAAGAATTGCACGTCGCTTCTTTGGAAGTGGAGCTGACGCAAGGGCGGAAGGTGCGAGCGTAGCATAAAAGAATGAGTAATGATTCCAGCTTTTATGGTAGCTTCCAGTATTTGAGCAGCTCTTTGAGTGGCATTGTATTGATAATGTCTTCTTTTTGTAATCCCGCCCGGCGAGCTACAATAATGCCATATTGAAGAAATTCCATCTGCGAAGAGTGGTGGCTGTCGGAGTCGATAGAAAACTTGCAGCCAAGATTTTTTGCCATACGGACATGTACATCATTCAAGTCCATTCGATCAGGAGATGAGTTAATTTCAAGCGCAACATGATGATCATGGCATGCCTTGAAAACCGCCTCCATATCGAAAGAAATAGCTTTTCGCTGATTGATGAGTCGCCCAGTTGGATGGCTCAAAATCTTCGCATATCCAGAAGTAACCGCGCGAATGAGTCGCTTCGTCTGCTCTTCTTCAGTGAGGTTGTGATAGAGGTGTGCGGACGCACAAATCACCTCGAGTTTTTTGAGAATTTTTTCGGAGTAATCGAGCTGACCATTTTTGAGAATGTCGACCTCGCTGCCTTTCAAAATGCGAAACCCTTTCATCTCACGATTAATCTCATCAATCTCATCCCACTGTTCAGTGACGCGCGCGTCATCCATGCCACCAGTCACGCCAACAAGTTTCGAGTGATCGGTGAGCGCGATATACTGAAAACCGGCTTTCTGATAGGCTTTTGCGACGTCCTCAATTTCCTGAGATCCGTCACTCCATCGAGAGTGTACGTGGAGATCCCCCTGAAGATGATCAAGTTCAACTGGCTCCGGCATAGTTTTATGACTCAGCCCGTATTCGATTTCACCTCGATCTTCGCGCAACTCGGGAATGATAAACGGAAAACCGAGAATTTTGAATAGCTCCTCTTCAGTTTTTCCGGCAACAAGTCGCTCTTTCTTGCCACTTATGTCGAAAACTCCGTACTCACTTACCTTGAGTCCCATCTTTTTTGCACGATCGCGGATTCGAATATTATGCGCTTTTGAACCAGTAAAATAATGCAGCGCTGCGCCAAAAATCGACTCATCGAGAACTCGGAGGTCTACCTGAATTCCGGTATCGAGAAGTGTTGATGACTTCGTCTCGCCACGATTGATAATCGAAGCAATTCCAGGATACTTCGCATAGTAATTCATAATGCGCGAAACTTCTTCGGGGTCTTTTTTCTCACCCTTTTTACCACAACATAAAATATCAATATCGCCGACGGTTTCAGTGCCACGTCGCAAACTTCCTGCATACTGTACCTTTAAAATATCAGGACACTTAGAAAGATATGCTACAAATTTATTGGCTTCGGTAAGCGCTTCATGAAGAAGTCGACGCTCATGAGGCATCGCCTCATATTCCTCGATTGCCTTCAAAATATCCGCTTCACTTTTTTCTCCCATCTTCGGAAGATTTTGAAGTTGTCCAGTCATCGCAGCCTTTTTGAGTTGCTCAAGATTTTGAATGCCAAGTGTTCCAAAAAATAATTTTACCTTCTTCGGGCCAACACCACGCACACGCAACATGCTAAGTAATCCGGGCGGGAATTGGGCCACAAGTTCCTGATGCCATTGACACTTTCCTGTTGTAACAAGTTCGATAATTTTCTGTTTCAGGTCAGTTCCAATACCAGGAATTTTTTCAACGTCGCCAGTTTTTAAATACGCCTCACTCAAATCCTGGGGATAGTGTTCGACAATTTGGGCTGCGCGGCGGTAGGCATTAATACGAAAAACATTCTCGCCTTGGATATCGAGCATGTCTGCAATTTCCGCAAAGATGTCAGCTATTCCTTGATTATCCATAATGATATTTTATGACATCTTTGTAACGTCGGAAAGAATATGAAGCGTTGTATCAGCTGCGGTATCCCAAGAATATTTTTCAGTAATTTTTTTAAGAGCGTCTTGATGCGTAGGATGCGCAGGAGAAGAAGCGGTAGATTTTTCAGCAAGTTTGAGCATGCCTTTGGCAATATCTTCAACACTCATCGGGTTAACAAAAACTCCATGGGTAGCAATTTCGTGCATGACAGGAATATCACTCATGAGAACATCTTTTCCATACGACATTGACTCGAGAATCGGAAAACCAAAACCCTCAGAAAGCGATACGAATGCCGAAAACTGACAGTGCTCATAGAGGGCATTTCTTTCTTCATCGGTAACAAATCCAGGCATGATGACGTGTTGCCAAGCATCATGAGTCTCGACAACTTTGAAAATTTCCTCAAAACCAAATCCACGACTTCCAGCGAGAATAAATTTCCATGAAGGGTGTGTTTTGCGAAATGCAAGAAATGCCTCAACAACTCGTTTGAGATTTTTTTTCTCCTCAAGTCGTCCAACATAAAAAATATAAGGTTCATCAAGGCCGATATTGAAGTTGTGAAGGAGGGAACTGGCTGCATCAAAGCCTATTCTAGAGTCGGATGTAGTGAGACCTTTCGAGATATTTGATTCAAATCCATGATGAACGATGGAAATTTTTTTCTTTGGACAAGAAAAATGTCGCACTAAGTCATCAGCAACCGCCTGACTTGGAACGATAATCTGAGTTGCCTCACGTACAGCAAGCCATGTAGAGAATTTTAAATACATTCGTTGAAAACGACCATAAGCTTGAGAAAATTCCATAAAGGCAACATCATGAATTGTCACAACGCTTCGTTTTGGATGGATGATCGGGAGGACGTGCGATGGAATAAAGAGCACATCAGGTGGTTCCTGAAGCATCGCAGCAGAAAGTCTAATATGCGTCCATATCCTTGGAAATGGGATAACATGCTCTTCGGCAAACGGATATCTCCCACCCAAAAAACCTTTTGGAAGAGGACGAGGCGTATAGAGATGGACTCGATCAAAAGCGCTATGAGAATGAGTTCGGATTTTTTCCAAAAGATGATGAATGATGGCAGAAGAATAAACTTCAACACCAGTTCCATGCGTTTCAACAACCCGAGATGCATCAATACCAAGAAGCATGAGTCGACTATACCATGATCTACAAGCCATGCGCCAGTGTTAAGCCGTAGACTGTTGTAACGCCGGCCAGAGCGAGCACATCGCGACACGATATAAATGTCGAACCGGTTGTAATAACATCATCTAAAAGAAGAGCAGCGCGCGGAAGTTTGGCGACATTGGCCTTTAACGCGAATGCGCCGCGCACATTTTGAATTCGGTCACTTCGAGAAAGTTGCGCTTGTGGAAAGGTACATCGCGTGCGCTCCAAAATATCCGCCACCCGTAGCCCAAGTTTTTTTCCGATATATCGAGCCAAGAGCAAACTTTGATTAAACCCGCGTTCGCGCACGCGGCTCGCATGTAACGGTACCGGCACAATGCAAACATCCCGTGAAAATTGAAAACCCTTGAGTCTCGCCACCAAAATGTCTCCAAAAATCTCCGTCAATTCCTCAGTATGCGTGTATTTGAAGGCATGAAGTGCTTGCCGCAAAACAGGTGTCGGCCGGCACGCGGTAATCGCAAAAAACTTCGCAAGACCATACGGACTCTTCAGCATCACCCCATCATCCGTCAAAAAAGACTCCACCAAATCATAGCGACAATATTCGCACAAATGCGCCCCCGTACACTCGCACACGCAACACTTCGGCGGAAAAAGATAATCAAAAAAAGTACCCATACACCACAGGGTACCAACCC
>JBBIGU010000020.1:0-22263 GCA_037447365.1 Candidatus Peregrinibacteria bacterium
CCTGAACGACAACAAGTTTTGGCTGCACACCAGAAGATTTTAAAACATCAACATCGGATTTTGCCTTGGCAATCACGTCTGCAGCTACTTTTTTTCCGTCGAGAAGAATCATAGGAGAATTGGGACAAAGGTTTGGTATACTGAGGCTAAGTTCAAGTGGTTATTGCCAGTTGAGCGCTCAAAGCATAACAAACTTCCCTATGATTTGGAACATCTTTTCATTCAAAACTTCCGATGGATTAGAGCTTTACGGGGGTCTCGTAAAAGGGAAAAAGAAGACAAAAACGGCAGTGGTCCACATTCATGGGATGACTGACGAGTTTTATCATGGAAAGGTGGTGGAAACGGTCGCACAAGCAGCAAATGATACGGGATATGACTGTTTTGCGTTCAATAATAGGGGAATGGGCGTAGTTTCTTTGATTAAAGGCCGATTTCTCGGGACATCAATGGAGCGATTTGAAGAGTGTCGAAAGGATATTAATGGGGCTCTGGCGACGCTATACAAGCTCGGCTATAGAAAGTTTATTCTCTCGGGTCACTCAACCGGTTGTCAGAAAAGTACGTACTACATGAATATGGTAAAGAAATTTCCAATCGTCGGACTCATGCTTCTCTCGCCGGCAGACGATCTTGGGTTTCACAAGATGATGCTCGGAAAAAGTTTCGGAAAACTACTGAAAGAAGCAGAGAAGTTAACGAAGAAAAATAAAGGAGATACGATTTTGCCAAAAGAGTTTAAGACAGCAATGTTTTCCGCGCAGCGATTTTATCACTTACTGAAGGAGAATTCGATCGAAGGGGGTATCTTTAATTATGCAAAACCACTCACGTCGGTTGGAAAAATTCGTCAGCCAATACTGGCTGTATTTGGGGAAGAGGAGCAGTTTGCAGCGATTCCGCCGGAAGAGATGTTAGCAAAATTGAAGAAAGTATTTGTGAATAAAAAATCGAAGACCGCGCTTATTGAAAAGGCTGATCATAGTTTTCACGGAGAGGAAAAGCCTCTCTATCGAGCGCTCAAAAAGTTTTTGACGACTTTGTAGATTTTTTCAGCAGAGACTTCTTTTACGGGTTCCATCTGGACGCGCGCCCAGCCGCACTCGTCGCCAAGTCTTGAGAAAACTTCACGGGCGCGCTCAACAAGCGCATCATCTGACTCGTGAATATGACCCTCTTCCTTTGCTTTCATGGTGCGAACACCTTCGAGTAGAACGGCAAAGTCTTCTTTTAAGAGATATCGATTCAAATCTTCGAGCCAATCCTGATCGGCACCCTTGGTTGTACCCCAACCAATTCCCGTTCCAGTGTAGTCTTCTGCGATGACAATTTTACCTTCTTCAAGCCATTTTTTGAGCGTTGGCTCGAACTGATGTCGATTCAGGGCAAACCACATCTGAAGTTCATTTTCGGAAATTCTTTGAATGCCCGCCTCGCTTTGCCGCAGTACACGATTTAAAAAGCTTCCCGTTGGCTCAATGTCGTAAATAGGATATTTGACATAGACGGCATCAATACCTTCATCACGCAAACGCTTTACGAGCAACTGTGATTGAGTCGTTTTTCCGATGTTGTTGATGCCGTAAAATGTAATAAGTGCTCCTTGCATAATAAATAGTAAAAGGTGAAAGAATCGTTAGGGAGGGGTGTTACTGGTGAATTTCATGAGTATATCCTCCCGTACTGCCAAACCCACCGCGACTTTCTCGCTGCATCTCTTCAACCTCTGAAAATTCAAACTTATCGATTCGTACAAACACGCCCTGAGCAATTTTTTCACCGCGAGCAACGATGACTGGCTCATCACGGAAGTTATATACCTGAACCTTGATTTCATCGTTTGGGCCACAGTAGTCATGGTCAATAATGCCAATGCCGTGAGGAGTTAAGAGGCCCTTCTTTTTCGGCGCGCTACTGCGCGCCGCCACAACCAACATATATCCAACGGGCACCTCAATCACCACATTCCCGGGAATCAGCCCCAGTGATTTTGCGCTAATAATGGTCTCCTCTCGTGCTACAAAATCAAATCCAACCGCCCCCGTCGACTCATACATCGGCAGTGGCAGCTCTTTATCGATACGTTTGATGGAAACTTTCATGTGCCCACACTATCAATCGGCCTCGAAAATTGCAAATTTCCTGACTGACAGCTAGACAAGAAGGATCGTCTTGCCGGACACATATATCCGATTTGATAGTTTTTTGCTATACAAATGGACACCGCGTGAATAGGGCACATGATAAGACCTACCCTAATCTGCGCGCGCAGACCTTTATGAAATAAAGATGTATTTTAACAATAGCTAGAATATAAAAAATGACATACAATACGCACACGAGAAATTTTATAATCAACCACCCATGAACAAAGAGCAGATCAACATCGTAAGAAAAGACCTTCCTATCGATTTCGCGCCAGGTGGACAGGCTGTTATCGAAGGCGTTCTCATGCGCAGTCCAAATTATGTCGCCGTCGCCGTCCGCAATCAAAAAGGCGAGATCGTCTTCGACAAAAAGCCGTTCAAATCACTCACATCGAAGATGAAATTTTTCGCCTTTCCTCTTGTTCGAGGAGTGGTCGGAATTTGCGAAATGATGCTCATCGGATTCAGGGCTCTCGACTTCGCATCTGCGATTTTTGCTGACGACAATACCGAAACTCAAACTGAAAAAACATTTGAAAAAGAGGAGGGAAAAACCATTTTCGACTCGATTTTTTTTGGAGCTTCTCTTGTTGTTGCGTTTGGAATCAGTATCTTTCTCTTCAAGTTTATTCCGCTTCTTATCACATCTCAGCTCGAAAAGATCTTGCCACTTGTTCACAATAACTACTTCGTCTTCAACCTCATTGATGGCGTCATTAAACTCTCAATCTTCATTGGCTATTTATCATTGATGCTTCTTTCGAAGGAGATGAAGCGTGTTTTTCAATACCACGGCGGCGAGCACAAGGCGGTCTGGACCTACGAAAAAGGCCTCGACTTAACCGTAGAGAATGCTCGCAAGCAGACTCGTTTTCATCCACGATGCGGCACAAGTTTTATTCTCATCGTCTTCGTCATCTCAATCTTCACCTACATGTTCCTTCCGAAACAGCCAACGTTCTGGATGAACTTCGCCCTGCGTCTCGCATGGCTCCCACTCATCGGTGGTATTGCTTATGAAGTTCTCAAGTGGAGCGCCAAGCATACCGAAAACGCGATCGTCAAAATCTTCGTCGCCCCAGGCCTCATGCTCCAAAAAATCACCACCCAAGAACCCGACGACGCCCAGCTCGAAGTCGCCCTACGCGCTCTCGAGTGTACCCTTGAGCTCGAACACTACGGGATGCCAAAAGCTGTATCTACAGATAATAACTAAATTTTTTACGGGAAATGTATTTCCCAGTACATCTTCGAGATAGGATAGTTGATTTTCTTGCACAGGTAAGTAGAACTACGGCGTAGTCAACAAAAAAGGAAGGACTTTTACATCCTTCCTTTTAAAATGCATTTTTAAATGCGCATCAATGTCATAATACTTACTTCAATGCCTCCATAACGCTTGGGATGGAAACATTCATTCCAGGTCCCATAGTAGTCGCAAGAGAAATCTTCTGGAGGTAAGTACCCTTAGCTGTTGCAGGCTTAGCGTCCATGATCGCCTTCATAAGAGCGAGGAAGTTCTCCTCAAGTTGCTTCTCTGAGAATGAGACTTTTCCAAACATGTTGTGGATAACAGAGAACTTATCGACACGGAACTCAACCTGACCTTTCTTGATCTGCTCGATAGTTTTTCCAATGTCTTGAGTAACCGTACCGGCTTTTGGGTTAGGCATAAGACCTTTTTGACCGAGAATCTTTGCAACCTTACCGAGGGATTTCATCATGTCTGGGGTAGCGACAGCAACATCGAAGTCCAAGAATCCTTTCAAAATTTCCTCAATGAGATCTTCGTTGCCAGCCTTGATAGCTCCAGCTGCCTTAGCCTCCTTCGCACGATCTTCCGTGACGAAAGCAATAACTCGAACGGTCTTACCCGTTCCATGTGGAAGGGCAACCGTCGAACGAACATTCTGTTCTGACTTCTTAGGATCAACACCGAGCTTGATGTGAACCTCAGTAGAAGCATCGAACTTCACTGGTGATGTTTTCTTCAAAAGGCCGATAGCCTCTGTAACATCATACATATCCTTCGTAACCATTTGCTTGGCTGCGAGGAACTTCTTACCGTGTAATTTCTTCATATGAAGATGGGGTTATGTGGTGCAAACGGTGTCACAGAATAGTGAAACCTCCCACGAATAAATATAATTAAGCCGCAACCTGTTTATGATCGCGCTGGATAACTTTCCAATGATAGAGCCAGACAGGCGCACCAAGAAGAATCATGGCAAGCGCCTCAGCAATATCACGTCGTTGATCATTCTTTCGTTGTTTTTCTTGTCGTACCTCTTCTTCTCGTATGCAATCCTTAAACTCCTGACTATTTTTATCGATTTTCACCGGAGTAGGCGTAACAGCAGTAGGAGCAACAGGAGATGCTTTAACACCATCGACAGTAATAGGAGTATAATTTTGTAATCGACTTACGCACATATCTTCCGGAGCTCCCATGTAATACTGACTATCAACGTTGAGTAACGCCTTCAGTCCAGTATTGACGAGCCCTACGCCACCAATCAAAAAAATCACCAAACCAATAAGAGATACCAAATAAAGGTAAACTAATCGGATGATGTTCTTTTTTGGCTGTGTTGCTGTGTCCATGTTTGCAAATAGGTTAGAAATTATTCAACCTCGACACCCATGTTTCGTGCTGTACCAGCGATAACTCGCATAGCAGCGTCAATGTCGTTGCAGTTAAGGTCTGGCATCTTTGTCTGTGCAATTTCTCGGAGTTGAGCCTGTGTAAGCTTTCCAACCTTATTCTTATTTGGAACACCAGAACCTTTTTCAATACCAAGAGCCTTTGTAATCAAGTTTGATGCTGGAGGAGTCTTTGTAATGAACGAGAATGTTCGATCTTCGTAGACAGTAACAACGGCAGGAATAACCATGTCACCCATAGATTTTGTCTTTGCATTGAACTGGGTGCAGAACTCCTGAAGATTGAGACCGTGAGGACCGAGAGCGGTACCAACTGGAGGTGCTGGGTTTGCTTTACCTGCTGGAATCTGAAGTTTTACTTGCGTCTTTACTTTTTTGGCTGCCATAGAGTTTTTATAAAAAATGAGCAGGTTACTTTTACCTGATTTATTGCTTCTTTGCAAGTAATTGAATGAGTTTCTTGAAAAAGTCGTGACTAGCTTTAGGATAAGAGAAGGTAAAGACCCGATTATCAGCTTGGACAACCAAAAATGCGGTGCCAAGACGCTTGGAGTCATTAAGGTAGAAGGAATGATCACCAAATACGTTAACCTCGTTAAGCTTAATATCAGGAGCAAAAGCCGAGCCCTTCTGCTTCAAAGTAGCGTAAAATGAACTAGCTTTAGCAGCATCCGCCAAGAGAAACTCGGTCAAAACGCCATAAACATTCTTTCCATCGGTGAGATTAAACCGAACCTTGGAAAGGTTAATAACGTCAGTAACATCAATAACCTGAAAGAGAAGACCATCAGCACTGACGCGCTCGAAGTGCATGCCCGTAAAGCCCATTCCCTGAAGCTGATCTGCGGTAATTCCCTCAAGTTTATAGCCAGTTTGAGAAACAAATTGAGCGACCTCTCCTGTGGTTGAAATTTCAGGAGGAACCGGAGGGGCGATAAAGCTTCCTGAAAGATGTGATGAGGTTGAATTTGAAGCTGGAGCCTGGGGCGGCGCTTGGGTCTGGGGTTCGGAAGAGGATTCTGACTCAGTCTGACTTTCCTTAGCAACAGGAAGAACGGTCGTCCAGCCATTTCGAAGGTGATCGTTTGTGAGAAGCTCAGCAACGAGCACAACGACAAGAATCGAGAAAAAGAGAGTGAAAATGGTAGTCTTTTGCATAACCGGTGAGGTTGATCAGCTTTAAGCTTACTACTTTTTACGTACCTGAGTAAAGTCGAGTTCAACCGGTGTTTCACGGCCGAAAATACTGATAAGAACCTTAACTTTACCTTTTTCTTCATCAACCTTGGTGATAATACCATCGTAATTGACGAATGGTCCTTCGAGGATGACGACATGGTCGTTAACAGAAAAGTCGATTTTGAACTTAGGTTCAGCTTCACCCATACGTCGTTTGATAACCTTAAACTCTTCTTCCGAGACAGGAATTGGCATCGTTCCACCAGCTCCGACGAATCCAGTAACATTTGGTGTATTTCGAACAACATACCAAGACTCATCAGTAACAATCATTTCAACAATGACATAGCCTGGGAAAATACGCTTTTTGATCGTCTTTGGTTCACCTTTTTTAATGATAATCTGTGACTCCTCCGGTACAACAACGTCAAAGATAAAATCCTGCATACCGAACGTCTCAATACGTTGAAGAAGGGCTTCGCGAACAGCATGTTCATAGCCAGAGTAGGTATGAATAGCGTACCAATGACGACCAGTGTGTTGTGCTTGCTTTGCCATAAAAGTGTTGAGAGAAAAAATGAGTGGTTATAAGGGGAAAAATACTGAAAATTATCTCATAAGGAGAAGTTTGGCGTAACCAAGGTGGAAGACAAAATCAAGAACACCGATAAAGACAGCCGCAACAAGTACAAAGCTGAGAACGATAGCGGAAAGACGAATAGCTTGATTTCTTGTAGGCCAGGTAACACGACGGAACTCATCAAAACTTTCGCGGAGAAAAGAGACAATGGCATTCTGTTTCATACAAGGAGATGGTTAAGTGCGTAGAATAGGGTCATACCTCAAAAAAGCCTCTCGGCTCGACGCTCATACTACCAGCTTCGAGTATTTTTGCAAGAAAAAGTGGAATATGTGAAGAGGTAGCTTTACAATAGCTTAAAAATATGATAATATATAAAGAATTTTCAAAAAACAAATGGCTACGACAAAAACACAAAAAAGAAAAGACTGGTTACGTCAGGTACTCGCTATATGTATTTTGGCGATGGCAATACTGATGTCGCTTTCAGTGATGACGGCGTTTGCGCAGAATGCATTACCATTAGGGGATGTTAAAACGTTTGGTGAAGATTTAACTCGCGATCCGGGTGGTTCGACAATCGTAGAGTCACTTGCAAATTTAGTTGGTGGAGTAAGGGCGGGAGATGACGGACTTGTGGGAAGACTTCGTGCCATTCTTGCAGCATGTGCAATTGCAATGACGGTTTATTCTGGTCTCAAAATGCTTATAGCGCAGGGAGATGAGGGGCAAGTTACAAAAGGGAAGCAGGGAATTTATATGGGCTTAATTGGACTTGCGCTTGTAAGTCTCGCTGGAGAATTTACGAAGATCTTGAGCGTGAATCAAGAGGCCGCAAAGGCTGTCTTTAACGGAGACAACGTCCTCTGTCAGTGGGAGAATACACTGCTTGGTGGAGCGGTAAGTTCAACCATGTCGAATGTTTCAAGTGGAAAAGAGTTGCTCTGTCGAGTGAATTTGTTTAATACGGCGGTGAAGATGATTATCACCTTCATGAAGTACCTGATTTCAGCAATCGCCGTGTACGAAATCGTTACGAACGGATATCGAATTATTACACTTGGCGGTGATTCAGGTGATATCGAGCGCGACAAGAAAAATCTTATTTTTGGAGCAGTAGGTCTCTCGATCATTATTTTTTCAGAAGGCTTGATTTCGAAGGTGTTTTATCAGATTAATTTTAAGACAGCGTCGCCGCTCACGGGAGTGCAGCCAAAGGTTGATATTAGTGAAGCGGTGCGGCAATTAGTTGGATTTACAAATATTGCGGTAAGTATTTTAGGACCAATTGCAATTTTGATTTTGATTGGTGCATCGATTATGTACATGACGAGCGGCGGCGACGAAGAAAAGCAAACGACCGCACGTAGAGCCATAGTCGCCGCCGCCATCGGCGTTCTCATTATTTATGGCGCATTCGGCATCGTCTCAACGGTCATATCAGGTCAGTTCAACGCATAAACTCAAAACGCATAAAACAAAACCATGAATCGAAAAAATCTCATCGTATCGCTCATCCTCCTGACAATTGTCATACTTGGAACGCTCAATCTTTCCGAGATTGCTTCTGCGCAATTTTCAAATCTGGATAAAATCGGTACGCAGGCCGGCCTCCCTGAATTCATGTCACGCGGAACAGCGCTCACGGGCGATCAGGGAATTAATAAGCTCGAGGCAACGATTCTTACGATCGTCGATTTACTAAAATATCTCATTTACGGTCTCGCGATATTCTTCGCATTCTTTCAGGGATTCAAGCTCGTTATCGCGGGTAAGGATATCGACTCATATCTTGAGCCAGCAAAGGAAAATGCAAAATATAGCCTCATGGCAATTCTTATTGTGTTTCTTGCGGATACACTTATTCGAAAAGTATTCTTTCCGAATGCGGGTGAAATTTTCGATAATCAAGGAGCTCTTGTCGCAAAATATGGAATTGAGGGAATTGCACAGATTCGCGGACTCTATAATACAATGGAGTTTATCGCGGGCGCACTCGCAGTGCTCGTGATTGTGATAAGCGGTATTGGATATGCGCTCAGTGCTGGAAACGAAGAAACGATGAAAAAAAATCAAAGTAGAATTCTTTGGGCGTGTGCAGGCCTTCTTTTGATTGGTATCGCAGAGTTCGTCGTCAAAGATGTTCTCTTCCCGGAGGTCGGAACAGTTGCTCCAAACATTGGAAAAGGACTCTTGCTTGTAAAAAAATTCACAAACTTCATGGCAGGATTTGTGACAACCATTTCTTTTGGTCTCATGATTTACGCAGGATTTCTTTATGTATCGGGTGCGGCCAACGAAGAAAATATCGGAAAAGCGAAGAAAGCTATTATGGCTGGAGTTGTTGGGATCCTTCTTTCGCTCGCGGCATTCGGTCTCGTAAGTACTCTTATTAAGACAGAAAGCGGAGCGCCTATCGTGACTCCGGTCGGGCAAGCTCCGGCCACGCTCGATAATGTAGCTTTACCTACAAAATAATATTAGTAATCAGTCAAACCAAGGCATCTATCCGATTAAAGCCAAAAATGGTATAATAAGAAGAAGCGTCAAATACAAAAACCACACAAAAACAAAACCATGGTTCCAAAAACTCTCAAAAAATTTCTCGTTCTCGTAACGCTTGTCGTAAGTTTATGCACGACATTGTCAGTTGCGGCAGTGCCAGTTTCATCAGCGAAAAGTATCGGAGATGATCTTTCCGGATTCGTCGATGGTTTATTTAGTAGTGATACCGGAACGGGGGTAGTGACATTTACCGACCCACAATTTAAAGGAGGGTTGAAGCCGCCAACACCAGAAGGTTATGACTCATCGCTTACGCAGATTAAATCTGGTCGTGAATTTGTCGTAAAGGTAGTGAACTACGCCCTCGGTTTCCTCGGGCTCTTCGCCACACTCATGGTGATCTACGGAGGTTTTCTTTATGTGAGCTCCGCAGGTGAATCCGAAGGTCCAGAAAAAGGAAAGAAAACAATTATGTATGCCGTTATCGGTATTATTATCATTTTCGCATCATACGCGATTGTGAATACTGTTTTGAAGGCTCCAGGTGGAAATCAGGCCGCACAGCCAGATGGTGGCGCAGCTCCACAATTTGCAGGCAGTCCACAGTATGGACGAAACGTTCAGGCAACTCGAGTTTACAATCTTGCAACATACACAATCAGTGCATATCAGAATTATTCCGCAGCAAATCTCGCACTTGAAAGTATATCTCAGAATCAAGGTAAGTTCTGGGATGGAAACGCATTCACTTCAGAAAGTGATGCAACAAATGCCCTCAATCAGATTGTAAATGGATACGCAACAACCATCGAGACACTCCGACAGGTTGTGACAAAGAGCACGGATTTTACCGGACTTGCCGACATGGTTGATTACCAGCAACTCTACGTAAAAAACTGGGTCGAAGCCCGAAAACAGGAAATCTCAAAGGTTCAGGCATATCCAGTCAATCTTGGAAGTATTCAAGATAGTAAGGGGGGGATTAACGCTGACGAAGGTGTAATTATTTCAGACAAAAGCAGTTCAAATGTTGTACACAACTGTTCCGAGGACTCTCCGCTGACACAGCCAAGCAATGCGCAATGTATTAAGGGTCGATTTGTTGAATATCAAAAATATTTCACTGATCAATATAATGTTTTTGTTACAAATCTTCAGAATGGAATATATGAAGTGTCGGGTTCAAAAGTCGATATCGGAAATGCTCAAATGAAGGCGCAGGCAGATAAAGACTTTGAATCTCAAATGGATTTTGCTCAGAATGAACTGATGTCTATTGAAAATTCTTCAAAGTCATGGCCAACAGATGCGGTAACATATTTTGGTCAATTGAAGGGAGTTACAGCAATAAGTGCAGGCATCTCTTCTGGTCAGAGCGTATTCGCGAAATTAAAAGCCGAAAAGAAAAATCCAATTAAGAGTAAGGAGAATTTGAAGGCAGCTGTGCTTGCCCTCGGTCAGCTCTACGAAACACTCAAGGACCTCCAGGGTGTTGACGTAAAACTCACAGTAAGTGCAAAAGAAGGAAACGCTCCTCTTATTGTTACATTCTCAACAGTTGGTTCATCAGATCCATCAAACAAAACAATTCAGGACAGTCAGATCTCATGGGATCTCGACGGAAATGGATTTGACGTTCCAGATACGAACTGTTCAGGAAAGACAGCCGCAACAGCAAGTTGTGTCTACAAGAAACCCGGAACATATAAGGTTGGAGTAAAAATCAAAAGTCAGTCAGACAATATGGTTGAAGGAATTCAGTACATAGATGTAAAGGTAAATCCACCTCGTGCTCGATTTGCTATTAAACTCGTTACGACACAAAACAATACGAAACAGGAAATTCCTATTACGGATTATGACAAAGATGGACTCTTGAAAATCGATCGCGATCGAATTCAGCTCGCATATAGCGATGTATCAAAGGGATTGAAATTCAACGCTACAGGAACAGTTTCAGGTGAGATTATCGACAAGTCAGATAAGAACGTTGATGTGGGTAAAAAAACACAAGAAACAGTTCAGCGTATGAAATGGGTCTTCGGTGACGGAACATCAGTTGATGACTCACCAGCAGAAAATCCAAGTATTATGCAGGTTGATCACACCTACTCACAACGAGGAACATATCAGGTTGTCCTCGAAGTTACAGGAAAGGATGGCGTTGTAGATCGAAAACTCTTCAATGTAACAGTGGCTGATATCTCGGCTATTATCTATGTTGTTCCTGGATACACAAATAAGGTAAGCACACCTATTACCTTTAATAGTGCCGTCACGAGTGATGGAAGCAAGGTAGCAGGTTATGAATGGACAAGCACTCCAGACAACACGCTATTTTCAAGTAAGAATCCGACATTCTCAGCGGCACCAGACCAGCCGGGTCATTACACGGTTATGCTCAAAGTGAAGAATGAAAGTAATAATGAAGCCTCAGATAAGGTTGATATTGATATCGAGTCCAATCCGCCAGTTGCGAAATTCTCAGTAAAGGTGCCAAAAGCATCAAAGCCTGCCGAGGTCGTTCTCGACGGATCTGAGAGCTATGATCCAGATGGTCCAAATCCAAATATCATGTACTCATGGAGCATCGGAGGAGAGCTCGGTAAAGATTTTACCTACACACAGGGAACAGAAAACGACAAGATTGTGAAAATTCTCTTCTTAACAGCAGGTGATCACAAGGTTCAGTTAAAAGTAGAGGATTCAAAAGAAAAGGGAAAGACAAGTAAAATTGACCAAACGGTTAAAATCACATCACTTCTCGATGCTGACTGGGTAACAGGAACTCAGGCTGGTGCCGTGCTCGATGCGAATGGTCAGGCAGTAGTAACATTTGGTGTCACAAGCGGTCATGGTACATCGTACTCATTTGATTATGGGGATGGCGAAGTAGAAGACGGGGTTTTCCAAGGCACTAAGACGGTTCAAGGAAAGCATGTATACAAGAAATCAGGCATCTTCAATCTCACAGTTACTGTTCAAGACGATCAGGGTGCAACGGTAAAGTTGAACAAAAAAATAGCTATCGGAAGCGGTAATAATCCGGTTGCAGCGAATACAGTTCTTCTTAATGGTGAAGAGGTTGATACAACGCAACAGGTTGTTGCGAGTCGAAAGGACGTATTTGTATTTGATGCGACAGGTGCAAAGAATACGGACGGTACAGTAAAGAATCTTGAGTATACATGGGATTTTGGCGACGGAAAAAAGAGCACAAAATCAGTGGTAAGTTATAGTTATAAAGATTTAAGTCCAAAGGATCCAGGTTACTACATAGTAACACTCACGATCTCTGATAAAACAAATCCTACCAAAAAATCACAATCATCATTTCAGGTAAATATTATTGCGCAGAAGCCAACGCTCAAAACGATCACGGTAATCCCGATGGCCGCCGAAATGAAAACTCCACTTAAGGTGCAGCTCAAGGCAGTTGATGCAAGGGCTCCAGAAGGTCAGATTACAACGTATAGATGGTGGTATTATGACGCAAAGGATAATACGAATGAAATGGGTGCTCAGCTCACGACTGTTCCTGAGACAACAATAACGCTTGGAACAAAGGGCGATGAAGGACAGGAAGTAACATACGTTTTCCAGGTTGAACTTCGGGATAATGCAAATCAGACAGTGACGGCAGGTGAGTTACTTGGTGAAGAAAACTTACCAACGCTCAAGGTTGTAAACGGTCCAAATAAACCACCAAAAGCCTCATTTACGGTAAGTAAAACATCGATACAGGCTGGAGAAACTATTACATTTACCTCTACATCAACAGATAGTGATGGAAAAATTGCATCATATGTATGGGATCTTGACGGTGATGGTTTTCAAAACGATCAGGCAACGACAAAAAGCTCAGTATCAAAAACATATACAACAGCATCTTCCGATGGTATCAAGGTTCGCCTCAAGGTAATTGATGACAGCTATGCAGAAGCAACATCTGACTCACTCGCAGTATATGTGACATCTCAGTATGCTGCTCCAAAAGCGGCATTCTACTATCAGCAAAAACCAGGAACATTACAGGTTGCATTTCAAAATGCATCAACCGTCGACAAGAGTTTAACCCTTGCATCAACGAATTGGGATTTCGATACACTTTCGTTGTATCCAACTGCGGACACAAACAATGATGGCATCAAAAATAATGACGTCGATTCTCAGCAAAAAGATGCGTTAGCAAATTATCAGGCGGCAGGAACGTATTATGTAAAACTTACGGTTCAGGACTCGGGAGGTGGCGTAGGGACGGTAACAACGCCTATTGTCGTAAAGCCTATTGGGGCAACGGCAAATGGAGGCGCCCCATCATTTTCACTTCCTTCTGGCCAGCAGGCCCAGGGTTCTCAGCTTGTTCCTCTCAATGCAAAAATGAACACCATTCCAGCTGCAGATCTAATTGACGGAAAGATTCATCTCACGGGAACAGGCGCGAATGTAACCATAGATTTTTCGCCATCAGAAGGCCCAATTACAAAATATGTCATCGATAAAAATATCTATTTCGATAGCAATAATGACGGAATAAAAGATAATGATGAAAACTACATGACAGGAAATGCTGGCCAGTGGACCACGGATTTTCAAAAAGCATGGGGGAAAGACGCAATTAAATTAACCGTTTATAACGCGGCAGGTCAGTCAAGTTCAGCAATTCGAGAAATTGTATTTGACGCTCCGCTCGCATCTGGTGCAAACAATATTTTCGTCATACCGGGCGCATACGAATTATATGGTAGCCTTGCGAGCATGTTCGGATTTGGTATACTCACCTACAGAAACAAGAAACGAAAGACTCAAGCCTAACCCCCTCACTTTATGGCAGACGTAAATCCACAGGATAATCAGGAAGTTCAGGCAACAACAGAACAGGTTGTAACTCCTGCACAAACACAGACACCAGCGCAAACGCCATCTACGACATCAACTCAGCCGGAATCAAAAATGGCAAAGTTGAAGAAGATGATGATGCTTATTGTTGGTGGAGTCGTCGCCGTATGGGCGCTTCTCGTTGGAATTGGATTCTCAATGGTTGGAGTCGGAGGGCAAGGAAGTAGTCTTGCAGGCTTGATGAATCTGCCTCCTCGAGATGCAATCGGAAAATTTTCTCTTTTTGTATATGCCCTCTTCGGATTCGTCGCATTCCTAGTGTTGATCTATTTCTTGGTTGCACTGATTCAGACAGTTCGAACACCAAAAGAAGATGTTAGCCATAAATCAAAAAGTATCAAAACATGGGTATCAGGTGTGACATTAATACTTGTTCTTGGTGGATGGCTTACAAGTTTCATCTTTTTAACAGGACGTGCCGAAACATTTTCAAATGTAGGTGCAGCTCCATCAATTGTAACTGAACCAAAAAACACTCTCGGACTTTCAGCGCCAGTTGTGGTCACATTTGATGCAACAGGATTCGCCTCAAAAATTAACGTTCAACAGTACACGATCGTTTCATACCTTTGGGACTTCGGAGATAATACCACTGGCACAGGTCCGGTTGTATCTCACGAATATACCGACAAGGGAAGAAATGCCGGCGTCTTTGAAGCAACACTTGCCGTGACGCTTCAAGACAGAGCAGAGAAGCAAACCGTCATGAAGGGAACGAGCGAACTCAAGACAACTGTCTCAATCAAAAATATCAAACCAACAGTTATTTTTTCAGCATCACCAGAAAAGGGCGCTGCTCCACTTACTGTGAACTTTGATGCCTCTGATTCAGTCGACCCAGATGGGCAGGTTACGGGATATGCCTGGGATCTCGAAGGAAAGGGGGAGTTTACAAAAGGCTTAAAGACTGTAGCACACACATACACAACAAGTGGTAAGTATGAAGTTGCGCTTCAGCTCACTGATAACAGCGAAGATACGAACGTCGTAAAGAGAATTATCGATGTGTCAGATTCATTTGCTGTAAAGGGGGTTATTGATTTGCAAACAGAAGATTCCGGAAAGTTAACTATCGGAAAGTCATATCTCTTCGACGCAAAGCGATCAGGTAGTCCAAATGGAAAAATTACGAAGTACATGTGGAACTTCGGAGACAATACTCCAGTTCAAAGTGGACGAAGTGTAAGCCACGCATATGCAAAAGCCGGACAGTATGAGGCATCACTTGTGGTAACAGATGAAGCGGGCGCCTCCGCAACCTCGACCAAAAAGGTCTCGGTCGTCGAGCCTTCCAAGACCCCAACATCATTAATTTCATCAACTCCGGCAGCGGTAGGCGGAAAGATTGTCGGCGCCGCTCCACTCACCGTCGACTTCGACGGTACAAAGAGTCTCGATCCAGACAATAATATTGTTGAATACGCATGGGACTTCAACGGAGACAACGCTCCAGACAAGTTCGGTCCACAGGCGTCATATACTTTCGAACAAAAAGGAACATACACCGTCGCACTCAAGATCACAGATGCTGATAACAATGAAAGAACTGCACAGGTAACCGTAGAAGCAACATCCCCTGGTATTCAAACGAAGATTAATGCAACTCCAGTTTCTGGTGTTGTTCCACTCACAGTGAAGTTCGATGCATCAGCATCGACCTATCTCGATGGTCAGATCATTAGTTACGAGTGGGACTTTGGTGACGGATCGCCAAAACGTCAGGATGCAGCGAAAATCAGCTATAAGTACAATAAGGTAGGCGTTTACACGGCAAAAGTAACAGCGATTGGAAGCGATGGAAAGAAGGCGACAAATTCACTGACAATAACGGTTCAAAACATTCCAGTGAAGGCATGTTTTACAACAAACAAAACAGAAGCAAATGCTCCTGCAGAGATTGTCTTCAATGCAAACTGCTCTACTGGTACGATTGCGAAGTATAACTGGGATATTGACGGTAATGGACTCTTCAATGATGGAAGTGGTCCACAAATAAGTAATACTTTCAAAGATCCAGGAACCTATAATATCTCTCTCGAGGTGACAGATACTCAGGGTGTCGTTGATAGCTTTACAGACGCGATCATCATCAAGTAATATCATTCAAAACCCTAACCCCCATACTCCATGTTGAGCCAAGGACAGAAATTTTTCGTGAAAATCTTCAGTATGATCGCTCTTTTAGCTTTAATATTTGGAATGTTAGCTCCAATTTTCATAAAGTAGGTCATTCGCCAAGAAGAAAATAAATAAAGAATAGGTCAATATTTTAGGATACCAGAAAGCTGAAATCTGTGGTATAATACTTCGATAGTCAAAAACCAATATAAAAAACTGATATATGGCAGACGAACAGAATATTCAGACAGTGCAGCTCGTTGAAGATGTAAAACCATCAACAACACCGGTGCAAAATAAGTCAGTTCCGCTCATGAATCTCGAAGGTGATACTGCCGAAGAAGAACTCTCATGGTTTGGAAAACTGATGAACTTTTTCAAATCAACCATAGGAAAAGTTCTCATGTTTACCGTGCTTTTCCTTGGAATCTCAGGATACATCGTGTACTCGTCAAATACGGTTCTCTTCAAGGGAAGTGCAGGCGTAAGTCCAACGGATCTTATAAGCCGAACCACAGATCAGCAAACAACAAGAACCCAGATTCCAGCTACAACTGATCCAATAAACAACAAGGCAAATCCATTCATCGGTAAAGATGCGATTCCAACACCAGGAACAGGCTCAACGATAGATACGACAGGGCTTTTAGATCCATCAACGACGCCTATCATCAGTCAATTGAGTCAGTCACAGCTTGATGCAATAAAAAGTGCACCAGGTGTGAATACAATAGATAATCAGACACCAACACCAAATGTAACGCCGGAGATAACAGGCACGGTCACTCCATTCAGACCAACGGGGTTGACTGCAGTGTGTTCAGCAGATAACACAAAAGCCACTCTTCGATGGTTGCCGGTAACAAATGTCTCTCCAGTGGCATATGAGCTCTATGTGTATGATCTCAGCAATAAAGGGAAGATAGATGCACTTCCATTCTCGCCAAAACCAAATCTTACGACGACAGTCTATGATTTTCAGCCAAAACTTGGACAAGAGTATCAGTGGTGGGTGATTGCGGTATCAGGCGGATTAAGAAGTAGTCAGGCCAATGGAAAAAATTTCACGTGCGGCACAAACCCTCTTTTTATCGATCCAAATCAAACTATCAACCCAAATCAAACATTGATTCAGCCGATTGATACAAGCATGTTTGCAAGTATCTTTAAAGTAGGTACAAGTGGCCTCTGTGGTGACAACCAATACTACGTTGCCGATAGCGATCCAACAAAGAGTGGATGTAAAAATATTCCATCGTATGTTGGTGGGGCCGGTCAGAGTGATCTTATCTGTGGACTCTATTCTACGATTCTTGCAGATCCGGTAGGCTATAAGCTCAACGAGGTAACCAAGAAAACGCTCAATGCAGGAATAGCAAGCCAGTGTAAAAACGGACAAGCTCAAGCACAAAATCAGGGTCAGACACTTTGTCCAACAGGAAAGTTTGGACCAGACTGCTCTTCGACAGTTCCATCAGTAACAGGGCTTTCCGGAGACGCTGCGAAGTCAGTGTGTACACACTTACAAAATACATACAACAACGCTACGGCGCTCAAAGTAAATGCAACAACAATGGCAGATATATTGAAGACGTTAAACGGTCCAGTGTGTAAGCCTACAGGAACCCAAACAAGCACAAATACAAACACGGCTAAGGTATGTCCAGCAGGACAATATCCAGTAACAACTGATGTTCCGGGAAGCTGTCAGAGTCTTCCAAACTTCAATTTACTCAAAAATAAGGACGAGTTCGTGAGCGCATGTACACTCTACAAGAGCATTCTTTCTGCCGGAAAAGACGCATATATGGACCCAAAGACAGTTCAAGATATTGCCAATGCTGCAAATGGAATTGTGTGTAGTCCTCAGTTCTTTTCAGGAAGTGGAAGTGTGACAGGGGGAACGGTTGCAGATAGCCAGACGAACGGCGGAGTAGTTGCTGGCGGCGAATCTACATCTGGAAATCAGGTAGCAGGTCAAACATCAGGACAGACAGGAAAGGTAAGTGGATCGGGATTCCAGGCGATGCAGAGTCAAGATATTGGAAATGTTGTTCCAGCGCATCCGGTTGCAGGGAAAAATACACCTCATAAGAGTGCGTCAACAGGTCCAGAAATGTGGATTTACGGCATTGGTGCCGCGGCAAGTTATTTCTCTGCACGAAGGAAAAAGACAAATAAAAAATAAAAATAGTTAATGCGTTTTATATGAAATTATCTCGTCTCTACATAGGTGTTGGACTCGTCCTTGTTCTCGTGACAGGCACAGTCTTTGCCCTTAAAGGAAATCTTCTTAAGGGATCATTTGATGCCTTTGATGCATCAAAGGATATGAAGATTACAAGCGTTTCCTTGTCGCGAAACTTTTATGTGGCAGACGGTAATCCATTTACTGTTTCATATACCCTTGATAAGGGTGCAGGGAACCTATTTGCCAGCATAAGTGGTCCAGATGAGTCGAAAAAAATTCAGAAAATTTTTGCTCTCAATGCGGCAGATATGGGGCCAGGAGATCATACAATTGCAATCTCGCCAGTAGATGCAAAGAAGCTCTTTCAAGCCGCTGGTCAGTATAGGGTTACGATAATTGCATACAATAAAGATAATGAAATTAGCGACTATAAGTCAGCCTTAACAAACATCTTTCTTGATGCGACAAAAGTGGTAGAAGCTCCAAAAGGAAATACCAATCAGTGGGGCACAATACTGGACATCATGAAAAACGCACCTCAAGTCCAGACAGCCACAAACACAGCACCAAATAAGCCAGAGATAGTGTCTCCAAAAGGAACGGTGACAGTAACAGATAGTCCACTTTCTCAGACAATATTACTTCAGTGGAATGATAAGGGCGATATGACGCCCGGCCCGGAAAAGGATGCTTCAGGCAATGCGGTAAGAAATTATAAGTGGGCAATTGTGAAGGGAAGTTCCCTCACAGAAACAAGCTCAGAGGCAACGGTTAACTTTGTTATGAAGAGTGATAACGTTGTGTATAGCGTAGATTGGCACGAAGAGGCAAAACTAAAAGAGGCGAATATGGGAGATGTTCAGAAGTGCGTTAAGGAGACTATGGATGCAGCAGGGGTTGCGTATAAATTTTCTGATGGAACCAACGCAAAATCATACGTTTGCTCATTAGCAGCCATTCCAACGAGTATTGTAAAGACAATGGCATCAGGTAAGTACGCAGCAGTTGTCTTTGTTGGCGACGGAGAATTAAGTTCGTTCTCAGTTCAGCCATTTACGGTTGATATGAAGATGACTTCGGGGTCAGCTCCAGCAACAACAAATGTGTCTACTCAGGTGAATAGTAATTTAGGTGTTGAGGTGGTTCTTGCAAAAAAAGTTCAAGATGAGGATTCGGGTGACGTATATGCACAGCTTAATGTAAGACGGCCATTTACATCAAAGATCAAAGACGGAGATTTGAAAATTATTCTTGAAAGTAAAAATTTTGCGACAAAATCATATAATCTTGCCGTAAAGGGTAGTGATATTATTTTCGCAAACAATACATTTCCAACGGAAAGTGCTGTAGTTAATGGAGTGACGCTCAAGGCCGGGGATAAGAATACACCTGATCCAGAAAGTACAGGGCTGAACTTCAAGAGCGCCATGGCGAATTATGCTGTGCTTCCTCCGGTAAAAATAGGGCTTGCAGACGCAAAATGGCAGTCATCTGACATTAACTGGACATTGAAATATACTCCAGATAATAGTGATACAATTCAGCAGCAAAAAGGAGTAACAAATATTGTTATCGAAAAACCAAAACTCACCGTTGTGCCTGAATCGGTAGCAGCTTGGTATACATGGGGTGATAACGGAACGGCTTACTATATGGATTTTGATGTAAAGAACAGTGGTGGCATGATTCCAAAAAATGTCCTCAAGAAGATTCAGGAAAAAAACATCACGCTCTATAACACAATATTTGATGTTCCAAATCAGAGTGATAACTGGGTCGGAATGACAGTTGGAGCCTCGTCAGCCTGCGTTTACAAAGACGGAACGCCTTTTGGATGGCAAAACGGAAAATATTCTAAGGATACGTTTGGATTTACGACATACTCGTATGTTTGTAAAACTACGGGTTACCCAACAGCCATCAAGGAGTACAGAGTGGTCCCAAAAAATGGAACATTCCACGTACGGTCACAAACGGCTCAAAAAATGGCGACTCCATATCCAGACTTCACGCCAATTGAAACAATCAACTGGGAAAGTCTGCTAAAGTAAGCCAAAGCTACACAAAGCCTTTTCTGCACGCTTCAAATCAAGTACAATACACCCGCATTTCGCACTGGGGATTCGCCAAGCGGTAAGGCAGCGCCCTTTGAAGGCGCCATTCGGGGGTTCGAATCCCTCATCCCCAGCCAACTCGGATATTGCGATTTTGTGGCCGAAATTTCCCACGATTTTTCCAGGCGGCAAGCCACTTTTTGCCCCGTGAGCTGAAAGTTCGAGCCGATTTTTTGCAGAAACATTCGTTTCTCTTCCAAATTTTCGATGTTCGCGTAGCGAACGGCTTGGTGAGCCGATAAAATCCATTCCTTGAAGGGTTCGAGCCAATTATTTCCCTTCCGCCCAAAATCCCTCATTTTTTCCTTTAAGTCTATTTTGGAGTTGATTATTTTTTCTTTGGCTTTTGTGTATTCTTCTTCGGATATCGTTTGTTCAAGGTATGCGTCCAGTAGCCGCATTTGTTTTTCTTCAAGATTTTTAAGCTCTGTTTTGGGATTTTGGGCGGAAGATTTCTCGGTTTGAGCTTTTTTATATTCCTTCTGCCATCCTCCAAGAAATTTGTCTTTTAAATCATTATTCAAAGCAACTTTTTGAAAGAGTTCATTGATTTGCTCAACGAGTGGTTGTTCTTCCAGATACTTTTGATGACAAACAACATTCTTTTTGGTGCAGCGGTAATAAGTGTAAGTGCGGCCAGATTTCTTGATTTTCTTTTCCGCTGTAACCGAGCGGCCGCACTCACCGCAATTAAATGTTCCGCAAAAAGCAAAAGACAACTTTTCTTTTGTTTTTCGCGGTTTGCCTCTTTGCTCCATTACCCGCTGCACCTTGTCAAAAAGTTGCTTTGAAATAATTGGCTCGTGACTTCCCTGGTACATTTCTCCTTTATGGATAAAAGCTCCGTAGTAGAATGGATTTTTTAACAGCTTCTGAATTTTGGAGATTGCGAGAGGTTTCTTTTCGTATCGGCTCACCAAGCCAAAAGAAAGTGACAATTTTTGTAAATATTCGAGTGAGTGATGACCTTCGGCATACGCCAAAAACAGCTTTTTTATTGTGGCCGCTCTTGCGGGGTCTTTTATGATTGTATGAGTTCTTAGATTGTTTAAATATCCCGGAGGAGCAAGAGCCGGCCACTCACCGCGTCTTAATTTTTGGCGTATGCCGCGCTTAGCATTCTCCGAAAGGTTATCAACATAATATTTACTTTGCCCAAAAGCGATATTAAGCATGAATTTGCCCTGCGGTGTGTTATCAAACCAGAAAGTGAGGAATTTTAGCGATTCGATCTTTCCTGTATCTACCAAATAAATGATTTTACCTCCATCTATTGAGTTTCTAGCTAGTCTGTCCGGATGCCACGCTAAAATTCCAATCTTTTCATTACTGGTTTCCATTAAAGAAATCATTTCATTAAAAACAGGTCTGCCAGGAGATTTAGCCGTTTTGCTTTCTATAAATTCTTTTGCTATTTGCAAATTTTCTTTATGGGCAAATTCATGCAGCTCGGTTATTTGCGCTTCTATAGAAAGCACCTGTCTGTCTTCTTCGTCCGTTGATTTTCTGGCATACAAAAAATACTTCATAAACAATTATTGGTTATCGCTTTTGGGCAAACCGTGCTTTGCATGGAAAAATTGTCACTTTCTTTCCGAAAATTTGGAAGTTTCGCCTTTGGCGAAATGCAAAAAATCGGCTGTTCAGCCCAATGGTACGGTAATTTTACCATTGGTGTTGAACTTTGCGCTCCGCGCAAACGAACTTTCAGCTCACGGGGCAAAAAGTGGCTTGCCGCCTGGAAAAATCGTGGGAAATTTCGGCCACAAAATCGCAATATCCGAGTTGGCTGGCCTTTTATAGCGAAGTTCGGACTTATTTTAAGGAAAAGTATGAATAAATGATAGAGCTTCCCGGGAAGCTCTC